>PFGS01000192.1:8940-9244 GCA_002783525.1 Ignavibacteriales bacterium CG12_big_fil_rev_8_21_14_0_65_30_8
CTAAATATAAAAGTAAAGCAGGAAGTTAATCCCGTAAAGAAATATGAAATAGCAGAAACAAATAATGTTTCTGATAAACAAAAATTAGTTTACAACAAATGGTTAAGAATTAAATAAAAATATTTTATGATTTTATTAAAGGATAAAAAATGAGAAAGATTAAGCAAGTAATTATTTTTTTGTTCACAATTTTTATTGTATCAGCATGCAATACAAATTCAAATCAAGTTGTTAATAAAAATAAAGATTTTAAAACTGCAATTTTTGCCGGCGGTTGTTTCTGGTGTATGGAACATCCTTTTGA
>PFGS01000219.1 GCA_002783525.1 Ignavibacteriales bacterium CG12_big_fil_rev_8_21_14_0_65_30_8
ACTTTAATTTCTTCAGAATTTCCTGAATAGGCAGCAGATAAATTTTTAGCATTAATTTTTACTACTGCAAGATCAGTAAGAGGATCAGTACCAATTACTTTTGCAGAAAATGTTCTCTTATCAGCGAGACCAACGGTAACCTTTGTCGCATTTTTAACAACATGATTATTAGTTACTATATATCCATCAGCAGATATAATTATTCCGCTCCCGGACCCTTTTTGTTCTTTAGGCATTTGGGGTGATCTGTTAAATGGATCAAAAGGTATGATTAAATTTTCGTGTGGGTTATCTGTTCTTTTTGATACAACTTCAATTTGTACAATTTGAGGTGTAACTTTTTCAGCAACTTCAATAAAAGCTTTGCTAAAGGAACTTGTTTTTGCATCTAAAGTAACCGGAGCTTTATCTGTACCTAATGTTACATCAGCAAAGCTGGGTTTTATATCTCCATAGCCGGTTACAAGTAACGCACCCATTATAATCCCCAAAACTATTAGTGCTGTTGCACCCACAATACTTTTTATTTTGACCATATTCTCCTCTTAAAATTATTTTAATTTTTATAATATTTAATCTATCAGTTTCAAAGATTTAAGTCCATTAAATGAGTTTATATGATATTTAAGATATGTTTCCATAAAATATAAGGCTTTAGAACTTAAATATTCTGCATTATTAATAATTTTTTTATTGTTTCTTAGACAAAAGAAAAACTCAAAAAGTTCCTTGCTTATGTCTATTACAGTTAGATGATCTGCTTTGCAATTTCCACACAATAGTCCCAGTTCAAAATTAAAAGCAAGTTCCTCATTTTCAATATCTTCACTATTACAAATTGCGCATTTTTTAAATGAAAATTGATATCCCATTTCTTTAATTATAAAAAGAAAGAACCGGCAAAAAATTACACTGGATATTTCCTCTGATTTATTGAACAAATCAAGTATCCTTACCAATCCTTTAAATAATTTTTCGTCTTTCTCCTCTTCACTAGTTAAATATTGTATAATCTCAATTGATGAATAGGCATATTTTAATTTATAGATATCATCTTTTATTAAAGAATAATTTGAAATCAGATCTGCTGAAGAAATAAGCTGTACTTCCCTGCTTTTCTTAATATATATAACTATTTCCACTAGATTTAAAGGATCTAATATTGCTCCAGTATTTGTCTTGGACTTTCGCGCACCTTTAAGTATTGCTGAAAGCCTTCCTTCTTCTTCAGTATATAAGGATAATATCAGACTGCTATCACCATAATTTTGTTTTTTAAGAACTACAGCTTTTGTCTTAATAATTTTATTCATTTGAAAACTTATATGGGTACTGATAAACCTTTTTTTCTGTTATTATTCCCATAATTAATTTTGAAGGTGTGACATCAAAGGCAGGTGTGTAAGTCTCAAATTTTTTATTAATAAATTTATTCCCATTCAATTCCAACAATTCTTCACTTTTTCTAAATTCAATCTTTATTTCTTCACCTGAAGTAATATTTCTATCAATTGTTGTAGAAGGTGCAGCAATGTAAAAAGGTTTATTATGATAATAGCAAAGTACTGCTAAATTGTATGTTCCAATCTTATTAGCAGTATCTCCATTAGCAGCAATTCTATCTGCTCCTACAATTACCAAATCAATTTTACTTGAACTAAATAATGAAGAAGCAGAAGAATCAGTCAGTACAGAAAAAGGGATTCTTTCTTTCTCAAGTTCAAAAGCTGTTAGTCTAGAACCTTGTAATAAAGGCCTGGTCTCATCTGTATAAACGTGATCTATTAATTTATTTTTGTAAGCTTGTTTTATAACATTGAATGCAGTGCCATCTCCCCCGGTTGCCAATTTACCGGTGTTACAATGAGTTAACACTACAGATTTTTTTGGAAAAATTTCTAAGCCATTTTTCCCAATTGAATCACATTTATTTATATCGTCTTTATGTATTTCAATTGCTTTATCCAGAATTATCTTATAGAGATTATCTTTTGTTTTATTTTTATCAAAAACTTTTTTTACTTCATTAAGAGCATAAAATAAATTAACAGCAGTTGGACGAGTATTTTTTAATCTTTCGTATGCCTTTGTAAAAATAATATCAACTTTTTTTTTCTTTGAATCTTTGATTGATAAAGCCAGGGCATATGCTGCAGCTATTCCAATTAATGGAGCCCCACGTACTTCTAATTTTTCAATTGCTTCGGCAACTCTCTCGTAGCCATTAGTTTTGCAGTAAATTTCTTCGTTCGGTAATTTAGTCTGATCTAAAAATATTAGTTCATCATTTTCAAATTTTAACGAAAAATATTCTTTAGAGTTCATCACATTTAGATAAATTTAGGAATTCCCTGTATCTGTCATTTACTCTGAGGTAATCTATTTCTTCTAATCCTTTTGTACTGAATTGCTCAACACAAAATGAAGCCATAGTGCTTCCGTAAATCACTGCTCTTTTGATATTCTCAAAGCTTAGATCGTGAGTTTTATGTAAAAATCCAATAAAACCACCGGCAAATGAATCACCGGCCCCGGTTGGATCATAGATAAATTCAAGCGGATAAGCCGGAGCAGAAAAGATTGATTCTTTTGATATAAGTAAAGCTCCGTGTTCACCTTTTTTTATTATTAAGATCTCTGGCCCCATCGCTAATATGCTTTTTGCGGCTTTTATTAGATTTGGTTCATGTGCTAAAAGTCTTGTCTCTGAATCATTTATTATTAGAATGTTTACTTTCTTTAGCAGTTTTATTAGTTCATCCTTTTGACTTTCAATCCAGTAATTCATTGTATCACAAACTACACATTTAGGATCTTTCATTTGATCCAACACTCTTAATTGTAAAACGGGATCAATATTACCCAAGCATACAAAACTTGCTTTTTGATATTTTTCCGGAACAATTGGGTTAAAATCCTGAAATACATTTAATTCTGTTAAAAGTGTATCCCTTACATTAAGATCATAATGATATTTGCCTGCCCAGCGAAATGTTTTTCCGCCTTCAATTATTTGTAAACCTTCCAGATCTATATGTTTGTCTTCTAATAAATTGATATAATCTTTTGGGAAATCTTCACCAACTACACCCACCAAATATATTGGTGCTGTAAAATAACTAGCAGCTAA
Organism: Ignavibacteriales bacterium CG12_big_fil_rev_8_21_14_0_65_30_8; assembly: GCA_002783525.1. Classification (GTDB taxonomy): domain Bacteria; phylum Bacteroidota; class Ignavibacteria; order Ignavibacteriales; family Ignavibacteriaceae. The sequence continues at coordinate 3,131 of PFGS01000219.1, forward strand.
TGATATATAAGTGGCAGCTCCCCCTAATGCATTTTCAATTTTATGAAATGGTGTTGTAACATCATCCAATCCAAGTGAACCAACGACAAGTAATCCCAAAATATTTCTCCGTATTTAAAATTTATAAAGTATAAAATTAAAGAATAACTTATTAAAATGTAATTTTTAATAAATCTAGATATTCTTTTTTATTCTTATAATAATCCACTAATATTTTTAGTGCATTTTTCTGTTCTTCCCAAGCAAATGTATCAATTGCTTCTTCATAGTTTACCCATTTATAATTACAGTGTTCTTTACTTAGCTTTACTTTTGATTCACTTGAAACTTTTACAGCAAAAACCGGGACATGATAAATTGAGTCACTATTTTCTGAATAAAATGTATTAATCTTAGGTACAACCCAAAGTTCTTCAATATTCAGATCTGTTTCTTCTTTTATTTCTCGTACAGCTGTTTCAAAAGCTTTTTCCCCATCTTCAATCTTTCCCGTTACCATTTGCCAAAGTCCGGGATAAATATTATTCTTAGATCGTTCAAGGATTAAAAATTCCATCTTAGAATTAACTAGTCTAAAAACATGCACTTCAATTAAATTAGATCCTCTATTCATTTATATTTTTCCTTAATTAAAAATATGCTCTAAATTCTGCGCGTGCAGTATGAACAGCTCTGTCTCCAGCCTGTAATCTTCCATCATAGCTTAAGCTTGTTTGTAAATTATAAGCTATTTTATATTCAAAGTTAACTTTCCAAAAATAATTTTTACCAATTAATTTACCTTCAGTTATTTCAAATGGTAAAACATTCCCAGACGAATTACCAAGAAGTTCATCTCTGCTAATTTCAACTCTCAATCTTCCTGTACCTGCAAAAGATAAAACCATTCGTATTGATTGCGAGTTGAGATCAACAACGGTTGGTACAACTGGATAATCATCTGTACTTCTGCCGGCTTTAATTTTAAAACCTATTTCAATATTGTTTACTGGTCTGTAAACAAAATCAGAAGAAATACTGTTACTTGTAATCAATCTTCTTCTTGATGAAGGTAAATTAGATTCAAGAAATGCATTATCATTTTTATTAATAAATTCTGTTTGGTTACTGATCTCAGGAACTAATTTTGTCCTAAGTCTTATACTTCTTTCTCTAATATATGATCTAACTGGCCCATCACTAAATTGGTTTAGGTTTTTTGATTGTGTGAAACGTAATCTTAACGAAAAGTTATAAGAATTCTCATTAATAAATATATCTTGTTGAATAAAATTAGAGCCGTGCAGTGTATTATTAATATCTTGGAATGAAGAAAAATTTAACAGATAAATTTTCTTCAGATCCTCTTCTCTGCTATTTTCTTCAACTCTCCAAAATGTTTCAGTCGATAACAACTTAATTATTTTACCAAAAGAAGAATTTTTGTCAAACAATTCCGAAAATTTTATTTTCCAATTAGTACTTGTTCTTAAATTAATTACAGGAAATAGTTCGTCAGTTTGAGCTGTTATTTTTATATAATCTCCATCAAAAATAGCTGGTTCAAATTCATTTTCATCCTGTATCCCATTTTTATTAAGATCACCCAAGTAAATAAAATTTCCGTTCCCCTTTTTAACTTTTACAAAAATCTGCTGCAGTTTTGCTGATTTTTGTGTGGATACTTCGTAAAAAGCATTCCCTGTAACGGCATTATCAAACAATCTAATATTAGAAATTGATCTGATCAGAACAGTTTTACTATCCTTAAACCCTATGTTCTTAAACTCCTTTTCAAATATTTTGTCTCTTAAAACAAGAGTAAGGTGAGTATTAATTGTATTTATACCTTTATAATCCAGATCAAAGAATTGCCCTGTTGAGGTAGCTTGTTCAAGTAAAACTCCGGACAATGCAGCATAATCTTTTCTAATGGAATATTTAAATGATAATTCCAGACCTTTAATTTTATTGTATGAGATAAAGGGATCAAATTCATAATATTTAATACTGCCGTCTAAAAGTGAATCTGAATTAGTTACATTGTCTTCTTTATTTTCAGCTAAATAATAAAGCCCTGTTGTTAAATTAAAAAGATCAAATTTACTATTACCTTCTTGTCTAATCCATTTAGAATTGAAATTGGTATTTTCAGTTTTTACATAGTCTAAATTGTAGTATACATTTATATCTTTTCCATTCGAATAATTAATAGAGTTTTTAAATCGGTCAGATTTAAAAATTGACCCTTGCCTTAAGAAACCGAAGAAAGAATTGAATGATAAAGATTTTATTGGCAGATAATTTACATTCAATTCTCTTAATGTTTGGCTTGAATTCAATTGTTGGTTATTAATATTATAGTCTCTATTAAATTCAATTGTATTTATTCTGTCAATTGGATTAAATTTATCATCAATGAATCTGTCTTTATAGGAAAGGCCAAGTTCTCCTACATCTAAACTACCCAGCTTAATTTTTTGTGGTGATATTAAAATATTAATATTTCTTGCAGACCCGAAATTATTATTATCATCTAAAGTGGAAAATCTGTTTTTATCAAAAAGACTTCCTGAGTATTCAAAATTCAGTTCAATGCCATCAATTGGTTTATATTTTACTACAAAATTTCCTAATTGATTTAGTTGAGGTAATGGTAAAGAAATTAAAGGCAGATATGTTCCGGCACCTTTACCAACAAATTTGAAAACTCCCAAACTTTCTCTGATATAATCTCCATTTCCAGCACCGAAGAAACTAAAAGCTACATTATAAATTGCATTGGCACTCCCGGGATTATAGAGGTAATAAGAAAAAGAACTACCATTGATCAAAGTGTCTATTTTTTCATATCTTCCCTGGCGGACTCCACTAGAGTCAAATGGAGCAAGTGAAATACCAGACTTAGTTGCTTTGTCTAAATCATCACCTGCATTTCTTAAAATAACTTTGTCACTATCTGAAAGGATTAAATCAATTGGTGCATTTTGGTTATCACCTTCTCTAATATATTGTAAATTAATTTCTAGCTTACTATTAAATAATTTTGTTATTCCTCCGGCACCAAAAAAATTTCTTGAATATTTCCTATCTGTATATTCGTAATCAACATTAATTCTGCTATCTAAAGTAATAAGTCTGTTTGGTGTAAAAGTAATTTGAGCACTTCCATATTCAATTACATAATCATTATATTCCCCACGTTTCTGTAATATACCGTCAATATAAACCTTTTCTGTACCGGCAATTACAATAATATCTGGTTCATTATTAACACCTGTAAGTTTATATGGGCCCTGAACACCATCCTGACCTCTAAAAGTAACAGAATTAAATTTTCCACGGGAACTTGCCAAAGAAACAAATCCTGAATTAGAAATATAATTGAACTCCCCTAAAAGTCCTTGTAACTTTCTGTCAATTCCCCCAAATTCACCTGTTTGTCTTTTAACAAAATAATCTCCAAAAGTACCTTTTGCATTTTTATGTTTTAATTGAATAAATACTTTATCAAGTTCATCTAATGTTTCTGTATTGCCTTCAGGTTGTATTGGAGTATTTTCATCTGTTAAAGCTGCAACAATTTCAATATCATCGGAAAGTCTGCCTGAGAGTTGTAATTGAAGTCCACTGTTCAATGAAAAATCTTTTGTTGTACCGAATGTAAATCCCCTTACTATTGTTCCACTTCTTTGAATATTTCTTCCAAAAATAGATTCTTCAGTAATTGGTGTTGATTCTTTAACAAGATAAATTAAACTATCACTTTTAGTAGGTGCTGTCTTTTTTATTAAAACTCTATTTTTGTATTCTTTGTGTAATGATAATCTGTATGATTTGTACTGAACAATTATTGTATCAAAATTTGAATATTTTACATTTTCGTTTAGGTTGAATATACCTTTAGAATATGAAAAGTTATAATCATCTTTTATCAATACTTTATTATTCAAAAAGATTTTCTCTGTAAGAGGTATTATTGTAAGTGCAGAGATTTTATATGAATTTTGGAAGTTAATTAAGAGTGTATCAGTTATGTTTACAGTTCTGTAATTATCTTGCGCATAGTTATTTATTTGAAAAAAAACTAAAAAGGAGCTAAGAAATAGTATTCGAGTGATAATTTTCAAAATAAGATTATTCTGTTGTTTTCTTTATAATATAATTTATTTCAATTAAATTTATTGTTAATTATCAAAAGTATAATTCTTAAAATAAATGAATGATATCAAATTAAAAATACAACAATCAGCAGACAAAAATATTTTTTATACAGTACATTCTGCACTGCAATGCATTTCTATTGATCGTATGATCTCTCCAAAAGAAATTAGAATTGCACTTGATAATTTTAAAGTAATTGAAGATTACCCATATGATTCAAGAGGTCACACTTGCCTAATAAGCGCTAAAGGAAATGATAAAAGAATTATTCACTTAGTTTGTTTGCCAACAGATAATTTCCTTCAGATAATTACTGCTTATTTACCCGAGGAGAAAAAATGGGATGATAATTTAAACCAAAGAGAAGATACATGGAATGTTTAAAATGTTACAACGATATGTACCTTCATTATGTTGAATTAAAGATAGAAAGAGAAGATTATAACTTAGAATTAAAAAAGATTCCGGGATATGTATGCACTGAATGTAAAGAGACTTATATTGAAGAAGATGAAATGTCTAAAATTTTTGAAACAGTTGAAGGATTAGATAAAAATATTAATAACATAAAACAGAAGAAATTGTAAAGTTAAAATTTTCTTAGAGACTAAACCCTAATCAAGCATAAACAACACTTGCAGCAAACTTCTGAACTTTAACCCTAGATAATATTTCATTTGCTAATGATAAATAAGCCTTTGCACCGGGTGATTTAGCATTAATTAAAACACCGGGTTTTCCTAAAAATTCACTTTCGCAAAGAGTTATATTTCTTGGAATTGCAGATTCAAATAATAAATCACAATATTTTTCATTGATAGTATCTAATGTCATTTTCCAAGCAATTGTATTTGGTTCAAACATAGTTAAAACAATTCCTTCAATATATAATTTGCTATTGTATCTTGATTTAACCCACTCAACATATTCAACCATCTTTTCAATAGATGATAATGAGAATTTACCAGCCTTTATAGGAATAATAACAGAGTCAGATGAAATTAAAGAGATTGTAGTTAAACCTTGCAGGAAAGGAGGACAATCAATTATTATATAATCATATTCTTTCAATTGTTCTTGTGTTAAAATATGACTAAATAGATGGTGATTATTTGTGATCTTATGTAATCTTACTTCGTCAGTTGATGATATTTTGGATGGTATTAAATCTAAATGTTTTAAATTTGTTTCGTATATAACTTCTGATATAGATCTTTTGAAACTTAAAACATCAAAAATATTTCCTGAAATATTTTCTTTTTCAAAGCCCAAACAAATTGTACTTGATCCAGTAGAATCAAAATCAATTAACAAGGTTTTCTTTTCAGATACTGCAAAGCTTGCAGCTAAATTAACGGCAGTTGTTGATTTGCCAACACCCCCCTTTGGAACAGCTACAGATATAACTTTAGCCATAAGCAAATTCCTCGGGTTTAATATTTATATTTCAGAGTAAGGATT
>PFGS01000289.1:0-8726 GCA_002783525.1 Ignavibacteriales bacterium CG12_big_fil_rev_8_21_14_0_65_30_8
AACTAAAAAATCAGAAACAAGAACTCAGTGCATTTAAATCTTTAAAAGAGCACTCTCGTGTTTTAATTGTATTAACATTTGCTATTTTATTTCTCTCTTTTATGCGGGGATCTTTAAGAGCATTTTTGCCGACTTATTTAACTGTCAGAGGTGAAAGTCTTTGGTTATCGGGGATAGCTCTTTCCGTAATTTCATTAGCAGGGTCAGTGGGTTCTTTTTTTTCGGGCACACTTTCCGATAAAATCGGCAGAAAAAATACACTTCTTATAATCGGAATAGGTTCACCCATTTTATTATGGCTGCTTACAATTTCTAACAACTTCTGGATGATGCCCGTTCTTATAGTTCTTGGTTTATTCATTCTTTCTGCCAACCCTGTTCTGCTGGCAATAATTATGGAACTAAAAACCGAACGCCCTTCATTTTTAAATGGCGTATTTATGACAATTATGTTTATGATAAATACTATTTGTGTTTTTCTGGTGGGTGTTTTAAGTGACTTACTCGGAATGGTTCTAACATTTAAAATTCTTTGTCTGTTTGGCTTACTTGCTTTGCCATTTATTTTAAGTCTAAAAAAAGATAAAACTAAATTAGAACCATCTAAATAATTTAATAGCTATTTTTAAAGCATAATATTTTATAACCTAATATGATAGAAATAGAAAACCTGCATAAAAGCTTTGACGAAAAACAAGTTCTAAAAGGAATTGATCTAAAAATTGATACAGGTGAGACTATTGCTATTATTGGAAGCAGCGGATGCGGTAAAAGTGTTTTGATTAAACACATTGTCGGGCTGCTTTCGCCTGATAAAGGAGTTGTTAAAGTTGAAGACAAAGACATTTCAACTTTAGGACCAAATCAACTTTATCAATTAAGAAAAAAATTTGGTTTTCTTTTTCAAGGCTCTGCACTTTTTGATTCAATGACTGTTGAAGAAAATGTTGCTCTCCCTCTTGTTGAAAACAAAAGCAAAATATCAGAAAAAGATATTGAAAATCTTGTAGCAGAAAAATTAGAATTGGTTGGTCTTCAGGGTACACAAAAATTAAAACCGGCAGACCTTTCCGGGGGTATGAAAAAAAGAGCAGCCCTTGCAAGAGCATTAATTACTGTGCCTGAATATATACTTTACGACGAGCCGACCACCGGGCTTGATCCTATTATGTCTAACAATATTGATAATCTGATAAAAGATCTCTCTGAAAAATTAAATGTCACCTCTGTTGTTGTTACACACGATATGTACAGCGTAAAAAAAGTAGCTTCTTCTGTTGCTATGATCTATGAGGGAAAGATCTATTTTCACGGTAAACCAAAGGAACTACTCAATTCAAAAGATAAAGTAATTGTTGATTTTATTGCCAGAACATGTAAATAATCTTTACAATTTATGTCTGATTTTTATTTATAACTTTAATTATTTGTCTAATTTCTCACCAAATTCATTATATTTAGTTACTTGTTTTTAGCTTAAACGGAAAAATTTTGGGAAAAGAAAAAATACTAGTTACATCTGCATTGCCCTATGTAAACGGAGCCATTCATTTGGGTCACTTAAGCGGCGCGTACCTGCCTGCAGATATCTATGTGCGTTACAACAGATTAAAAGGTAACGATGTTCTGTACATCTGCGGCTCTGATGAGCACGGCGTTCCAATTACAATTTCTGCCGAGAAAGAAAAAGTTACACCCAAAGTAATTATTGACAGATACCACAAATTGAATAAAGAAGCATTTGAAAAATTTGGAATGAGCTTTGATATTTATTCAAGAACAAGTCTTCCCGAACACCACAAAACTGCTCAGGAATTCTTTTTAAATTTCTATAAAAAAGGATTACTGAACGAGAAAAAAACAGAACAGTTCTACGATGAAAAAGCACAGATGTTTTTACCTGATAGATATGTTGAAGGCACTTGCCCGAATTGCGGGAATGAAGAAGCAAGAAGCGATGAATGCGAGAACTGCGGAGCTCTTTACAAACCTCACGAACTTAAAAATCCAAAAAGTAAAATTTCAGGTCAGACTCCTGTCTTAAAAGAAACTTCGCATTGGTTTTTCCCGCTCGGTAAATATCAGCATAAATTGGAAAAATATATAAATGAAATGAACAAAAAGTACGGCTGGAAAGAAAATGTACTTCAGTATTGCAGAGGCTGGTTCAAGAACGGACTTGAAGAAAGAGCGGTTACCCGTGATCTGGATTGGGGAGTAAAAGTACCGCTGGATAATGCAGAAGGAAAAGTTTTGTATGTATGGTTCGAAGCTGTTTTGGGATATATTTCCGCTACAAAAGAATATTCCAAACAGGTCGGAAAAAAAGATCTGTGGAAAGATTACTGGCAGAATAAAGACACAAAGTACATTGCTTTTATCGGGAAAGACAATGTTGTTTTTCACTGCATAGTTTTCCCAGCTATGCTGATGGCGTGGAATGAAAACGAAAAAGATAAATATATACTTCCGCAAAATGTTCCTGCAAATGAGTTCTTAAATTTTGAAGGCAAGAAATTTTCAAAAAGCAGAAACTGGGGAATTGATGTACACGAATTTCTGGAAATATTCCCTGCCGATCCTCTTCGCTACACTTTGGCAGCAAGTCTGCCGGAGACAAGAGATTCAGATTTTTACTGGAAAGATTTTCAAGCCCGCAACAACAGCGAACTTGCAGATACTTTAGGAAATTTTATTAACCGAACTTTTACATTTATAAGCAAGCACTTTGAAGACAAAGTACCCGCTAAAGGAAAATTAGAAAAAATTGATAAGGAAATGCTTGACCGCTCAAAAGCAAGTGCTAAAAAAGTAGGTGAATTATTTTCTACTTTTAAAATTAAAGACGGTGTTTTTGAAGCAATGCAGCTTGCAAGAGATGCAAATAAATACTTTAATGATTCCGAGCCTTGGATAACTGTTAAAAAACATAAAGAAAAATGTGCAACAACTCTTTATGTCTGCATGCAGTTAATTTATACATTGGCAGAAATATTTTATCCTGTAATTCCAAACTCATCAGAAAAATTGTTCAATATGCTAAATACTAAATCTACTGATTGGGATAAATGCGGCTATGAGAATCTGAAGCCAGGACACAAATTAAACAGATCTGAAATACTATTTAATAAGATAGAGGACGAAGTGATCGAGAAACAAGTTGAAAAATTAGGTAAACCTAATTCAGAATCAAAAACTGAAGATGGATTAATTTCAATTGATGACTTTTTTAAAGTTGAATTGAAAGTAGCTCAAATTTTAGAAGCTGAGAAAGTTGAAAAAAGTCAAAAACTAATGAAAATTCAAGTAGAAACTGATTCGGGTAAAAGACAGATAATTGCCGGAATTGCAAAAGATTACAATTCAGAAGATATTATTGGAAAAAAGGTTGTAATTGTAGCTAATTTAAAATCTGCTAAACTTATGGGATTAGAATCTCAAGGCATGCTGTTAGCGGCTGAAAATTCTGAGGGTAAATTGAAGATCGTAACAGTGGACGAATCTATCAAAATTGGAACAAGAGTAAAATAAAACTTGTGTAAACTAAATGTTATTAATCAAATTATTTCAACTCAAAAATTAAATATGAAAAACAAAACAATTTGCAGAGAGAGGAATATGTATTCAAAGCTCACAAAATTTTTACTGATAATAATTATTGCCAGCAATATTATGTGGGCACAATCAAAAAAAGATGAAATAATTGTTGCAAAATTTAAAGGCAGCACTATCTCTTTGGATGAATTTGAAGCTGCTTACGCTAAGAATGTAGGCGGGATTGAAAATGCTAAAAAAGATTCATTATCCAGCTATGTAAAATTTTTAGATCTGTATGTTAAATACAAAATAAAATTAGCAGAAGCAAAGGAGAAAGGTTTTGATAAAGATCTGGAAATTCTTAATGAGTTAAATGAATACAAAGAACAAATTTCATCTGGATATTTAATTGAAAAATACATAATAGAACCCGAAACAAAAAAATTATATGAAAGAAGGAAATGGGAATATAGAGTAAGTCATATAATGTTTATTCCTGAAAAGGGAAAAGAAGATTCAACTTTTAAATTTGCTGAGACTGTTTTAAAAAGTATAAAAGATGGAATTGATTTTGTAACACTTGCAAAAAAATATTCACAAGACCATAATTCTGCTCTATACGGTGGAGATATATCTTATGTTACAGCAGGTTTTTTACCGTTAGATTTTGAAAATGCTGTTTATGAAACAAACCCAGGAGAAGTTTATCCATATATTGTTAAAACTAAATATGGTTATCACATAATAAAAGTAACAGATAAAAGATTAAGAATCCCTGAAATTCGTGCGAGTCATATTTTAATAAGTTTTTCAAATAATGGAAAAATTGATTCAGCAAACGCTTATAAACAAGCAATAATGATTTTGGATAGTTTAAAAGCAGGTGGCGATTTTGCTGAATTAGCTACTAAATATTCAAGAGATATAGGCACTTTGGAAAAAGGGGGGGACTTGGGATTCTTCAAACGCAGAACAATGGTAAGACCTTTTGATGAAGCTGTTTTTAATCTCAAAAAAGTTGGGGATATCTCTGATATAGTTATGACAAAATATGGATATCATATTATAAAATTAACCGGTAAACTTAAAACACCTACCTATGAAGAAGATAAACAAGAACTTACGGATCTATTTAAGAAAAACAGATACAATGAAGCAGTAAAAAAACTAGCTGAAAAATTGAAACCTAAATATGAATATAGTTTCAATACAACAAACTTTGTAAAATTAGTTGAAACAACTGACACTTTAATGGTTGGTCAGACTAATGATAAATTAGATAAATTAAAAAAACTTGAAATTTTTAAATTTAAAGATAAATCATATACCATCGAAGATGTTTTAAACATAATATACAGCAAACGAGAGAATTCACAAAAGAAAATGACACCTAATTTTTTATCAAATGAAATTGAAAATGCAAGTAATGAGAAAGTATTACATTTAGAAGCTTCAAGGTTAGAAGATTTAAATCCTCAGTTTGCTGATTTGATGAAAGATTACAAAAAAGGGATCTTGGTTTTTAAAATACAACAGACAGAAGTTTGGAATAAAATAAAAATTGACAGCGTAAAACTTCAAGATTTTTTTAACGCCAATAGAGATAAATATATTTGGCCTGATAGTGTTGATTTTACTGAAATTTTTTCAAGAAGCGATTCTTTATTAAAACATTATTTGAAATTATATAAACAAGGAGAGAGTTTTGACACTCTTGCTTCTAAATATACTGAAAGAGGTGGATTCAAAAAAAAGGGTGGAAATTGGGGAATGAGAAGAGCTGATTTTAATGATCTTACAAAAAAAGCATCTACACTAAAAAATCCCGGAGAAATTTCTGATCTTTACCAAAATTATGGTGGTTATTCTCTAATCAGACTAAATAAAAGAATTCCTGCACATAAAAAAACATTTAAAGAAGCCAAAAATGAGGTTGCTGCTGCTTATCAAGAAATACAGGCACATAATTTAGAAAATGAATATCTTAGAAAGTTAGAAAAAAAATATGAGCCAGTTATTTTACAAGAAAATTTAAGTGAAGCATTTAAATAGAAAATTATTAGCATCCCTATTATGTTGCATTTTTTTTGTTTACGGATGCAAAAGAGAGCCAGAACAAGTTAAATATGTAGCAAAAGTAAATAATACATACTTAACAGAAGCAGAGTTAAATTTTATATTGGATTCAAGTAAAGTAAATAATTTAACCAAAAATGAAATTATAAGAAATTGGGTTACCGATGAATTATTATTTCAGGAAGCCAACAAGGAAGAAATTTTAAAGAAAAAGGAATATAAAAATCTCATTAAAAATTCAGAGAAAAAGATTGCAGGTTCCTTACTATTACAAAAAATTTTAGCTGAAGATAAATTAAATATTACTGAAGAAAAACTAGAGAATTTCTATTTCGCTCATAAAGAAGTTTTCAAACTCTTTAACGATGCAACTGTTTTAAATAGAATTTCGTTTAGGGAGGAAGATAAAGCAATATTGTTCAGGGATACAGCAATTAAAAGTGATTGGGATAAAGCTTATCATGCTTTCATTAATGATTCTTCCTTAATAAATAATATGACAAATAATTTTTTGTATGACTATCAAATTCAACCTTTAATTTTATTAAGAATTAGTAATGGACTGAACAAAAATGAAGTAAGTATTGTTATTCATTATACTGAAAATAAATACGAAGTAATTCAATTGGTTCAAAGGTATAAAAAAGATACAATCCCTCCATACCCATTAGTAAAAGATAGGGTTAAGGAATTATATTTTGCTCAAAGACAACAATCATTCATTAAAAATTATTTGGATAATTTAAGATTAAATAACGACATTGAAATTATAAACTAGGTGATTATGAATTATAAAACAATACTTCTCTTTCTGCTTTTAACAGTTTCTTTATTTCCTCAAGAAGTTGTTGATAAAATTGTAGCTGTTGTAGATAACGAAATAATTCTACAGAGCGAGGTCGATTTTCAAACGAATCTATTAGCTGCACAAAGAAAACTTGATCCAACAGACCCTGAATTAAAAAGAAAAGTACTTAACTCAATGATTGAAGACAAACTTGTTTATGCGCAAGCTGATATAGATTCTATTAAAATAAGTGAAAGTGAAATTTCACAAAGGATAGATTACCAGATAAATGTTTTTACTCAGCAATATGGTTCATTAGAAAAAGTTGAGCAAGTTTATGGAATGAGCATAAGCAAAATTAAACGTGAACTAAGAGACGATGTTGAGAAAAATTTAATGGTACAAAAACTTCAGCAGAAAAAATTTGGTGATGTAAATGCAACCCGAAGAGAGGTTGAAGATTTTTATACTCAATTTAAAGACAGCTTAGGCATAATACCTGAAAAAGTAAGCATTGCACATATTTACAGATCTCCGGAAGCAACTAAAGAAACAATAAATAAGTACATTAAATTTGCTGAGGATATTAAAGATTCAATTTTAAAGGGAGCTGATTTTGGAATAATGGCAAAAAAATATTCTGAAGATCCGGGAAGTGCAGTAAAAGGCGGGGACCTCGGTTTTGTGAAAAAAGGTGTATTTTATTCCCAATTTGAATCAGCAGCTTTTGCATTAAAAGTAGGAGAAATATCTCCTATAATAGAAACTCCTGTAGGTTTACATATTATACAGTTGCTTGAAAAAAGAGGTGAATCTATTCACACAAGACATATTTTAATAAAAATTAAAAAAGGTGATGATGCTGATCTTAAAGCAATTAATTTTTTAACTTCAATTAGAGATAGCATTGAACGATTCGGAAAAAGTTTTAAAGATATGGCAAAAGAATATAGTGAAGATTATAACTCTAGTAATTTTGGTGGTGACCTGGGTACTTTTTATTTAAACCAATTGGATAAATCCACTCTTGATATTGTTACTAAACTTGGTGTTGGTGAGATGAGTTTTCCAAGAAGATTTGAATTTGGAAATAATAGTTATGGTTATCATATAGTTTTACTAAAGGAAAGAATTCCACAACATACCGCAGACCTTGTAAAAGATTATTCTGAATTAGCTAAATTGGCTGCAGAATATAAAAAACAGAAAAAATACGAACAATGGATACAAGACCTAAAATCAAAGATCTTTTGGAAAATTAATAGCTGATAATAAGGAAATTTTTTGAGTAACATAGAAAACAATAAAAAAGATATAGAGTTAGTTCATAGACTAAATGATTCAGTAAAAAATATTAAAACTGAAATCAGTAAAGTAATAATCGGGCAAGAAGATATTATTGACCAATTATTAATTTCATTACTTGCAAAAGGTCATTGTCTGCTTATAGGAGTACCAGGGCTTGCAAAAACATTATTGATTAAAACACTTGCCCAGGTTTTAGATCTAAAATTTAGCCGTATTCAATTTACCCCCGACCTAATGCCAAGTGATATTACAGGAACAGAATTAGTTGAAGAAGATCCGGTTACTAAAAAAAGAAACTTTAGATTTATTCCAGGACCCATCTTTGCAAATGTAATTTTAGCAGATGAAATAAACAGAACTCCGCCTAAAACTCAAGCTGCACTTTTGGAGGCAATGCAGGAACACAAAGTTACAACTGCGGGTGTTACTTCTACTTTGGAAGAACCATTTTTTGTACTTGCTACTCAAAACCCTATTGAGCAGGAAGGCACATATCCACTACCAGAAGCGCAATTAGATAGATTTATGTTCAACCTTTGGCTGGATTATCCTACCATTAAAGAAGAAAAAAAAATTGTTGAAACTACAACCAGCGAGTACGAACCTAAATTATCTTCAGTTATTACAGCCAAAGAAATTATCCAATTTCAAAACCTTGTAAGAAAAGTACCGGTTGCAGAAAATGTAATTGAATTTGCTGTAAACATTGTAAATCAGACAAGACCAGGCAACGGTGAATCACAAAAATTTATTAAGGACTGGATAAGCTGGGGCGCAGGGCCAAGAGCCTCACAGTATTTAATACTTGCAGCTAAAACAAGAGCAATTACTAATGGCAGATACACTCCAAACATTGATGATGTTAAATTTGCAATGCTGCCTGTTCTAAGACATAGAATTATAACAAACTTTAGTGCTGAGGCAGAAGGTGTTTCATCTGTTGATGTGATAGAAAAATTAAAGACTTAATTTTTAATTACCTATTTACTCTCTTTCATTTTAATCAAAAATTTTTCTA
>PFGS01000289.1:8749-9159 GCA_002783525.1 Ignavibacteriales bacterium CG12_big_fil_rev_8_21_14_0_65_30_8
GTCTTCTGTGTCTTAGTATATGAACAATTGCGTGTTCAAATAATTGTTCTAAATTATATTCTGGACCCCAAGTTGTTATAATTTTTATTTTGAATAAATCATCATACTTCATATTCCATTTATCTTTCAGAGTTTCAACAGTGTAAAGCAGCATCATATCAAGTTCATTACAAGCCTTTTCAGGTAAAATCAATTCATAATCTTCTTTTCTCTCAATTAATTTTTCATTAAAATATTTCCGAATATAATTTGCATATCCGTATCCCGATCTAACTACATGATTCATAATCGTTTTAATTGATCTGCAATCAATATCTTCAGTTTCAGTATCAACAATTTTAATAAATAAATTTTGACCTATGGGTTTTAAAGTAACTTTAAGTTTTTCAGCTGCTTTTTCATATTCATCC
>PFGS01000060.1 GCA_002783525.1 Ignavibacteriales bacterium CG12_big_fil_rev_8_21_14_0_65_30_8
GGCTTCAATGTCTCTTTTAACATTTGTGGAATCATAATAAGATGTGCCTCTTGAAAAACCGGTAATGGAATGAACAAATTTCCAAAACCACCAAGGGCTTTCTTGTGAGTAAATAACATAATTTAATTCTGACGCAGAATATTCTTCATTTCCTTCAAAGTCTACAGATTTTAATTCGTATTCTTCATTTACTTGTGCATAAACCTGCAAGTTTAAAAGAAGAAAAAGTGAAATTATTATATAGAAATATTTTTTCATTTATTTGTGAAGAGATATAAACATTTAAAAACTATTTTTGTCTAGCTTTATATCCGTTGAACTTACATTAATATTCGGGAAATCTTTTTTGGCAATACTTAAAAAGAAATTTTTTATTTGTTCATTTTTAATATTATTAGAAAGAAAAATTGTATCTACTTTTTTAGGCACAGATATTAAATGGGCGTAGTAAATTTCATTATCATTAAAATTTATAATATATGAAAACTGTTCACCACCCCCACTTCCCAAATAATAATCCTTAGAATTGTAATAGATCAGCTCAAAATTAAAAAAAGGAAATTTTATTTTATTTGTAAGTGAATATTTTAAAGATCCTTCAAGAATTTTTGTACTGTCTGTTAGGGTTAGATTAGATCCGTTTAGTTGCAGCAAATAAAATTTAATTCCTGATAATTCAGAATTATTTACATCTTTTGCAGCAACTACTTCAAAAACACCATTATTGTTAAAGTTACCCTTTACTGTAAAACCAACATCATTACCTAAAACATTTTTTACTTTTTGAAGCAAATATTCTTTTGATTCAAGTTTCTTTAATTCGTCTGCAGCATTAATTTTTTCTTTTTCTTTACTGCAGGCACTTATTATTATAAGCGAAATAAAAAGGATTTTAAGTAATATTTTATTATTTGATAACAACTTTAGTTCCTCTTTTAACTACTGAATAGAGTTCATCAATATCTTCATCGCTTATTGCGATTGAACCGTCTGTCCAATTAAAAACAAAAGGTAAATTCTTAAAAATAAAATTTAGTTTTCCTGTTCCGTGAATTCCTATGTTACCACCAAGTCCCGTAATTAGTTGCGTACAATTGCTGTAATAATATTCATATTTAAGCTGGTCAAATTGCTCCTGATTTATTCTTCCTTTGCTTAATCCGTTCATTGCATCAGTAAGATTAGGGTAATTAATTTTAAAGAATTTATGATATTTGCTTACAGTATCAATTTTACAAATTTTGTATTCGCCAACAGGTGTAGCAAGATCACCAATTTTAGTTTTTGCAACTTTATTATTTTTTCCAAAAACTGCTCTGTAAGATTTTACAAATAAAGTATCTTCATAAATTGATAGTGAATAATTAGATCTATCAACAACAATATTTGGGTCATTAAATTTTTTTA
This sequence comes from Ignavibacteriales bacterium CG12_big_fil_rev_8_21_14_0_65_30_8, assembly GCA_002783525.1. GTDB lineage: Bacteria > Bacteroidota > Ignavibacteria > Ignavibacteriales > Ignavibacteriaceae. The sequence goes on from PFGS01000060.1 coordinate 1,408, forward strand.
TTCCCTTATTTGCCATATGTTCGTTTAAAGGAATTTCTCTAATGTTAGTAATAATTCCATATAAAATCATCCCAACTAAAAATAGAATAATACCGCCACTTAAAAGAAATACATTAGCCCAAAGATTTTTATCAAATCTATTTGAATAAACTTCCTGATCTTTATGAGTCTTGTAAAATTTATAGTTAAACATAATTAGATGATAAATCAGTTAGTTTTTAATATTCCCCTAAAAATTACTAATAAAGTTTTTAAAATGTGTTTTTAATTAAATTCAAAAAAAAACCCAATTTCTTTTAATAAGAAACCGGGTTATAATTAAAAAAAAACTAATGAATGTTAAACTTCCATTATTTCTTCTTCTTTTCTTTTAAGAATGTCATCCACTATTTTTGTGTGATCGTCAGTATATTTTTGTATATCATCTTCGGCATCTTTTAATTGATCTTCAGAGATCTTCTTTTCTCTCTCAATTCTCTTTAAATGATCGTTTGCATCTCTTCTAATATTTCTAATGGCAATTTTTGTTTCTTCACCAAAACTTTTAACTAGTTTAACAAGTTCTTTTCTTCTTTCTTCGTTTAAAGGTGGAATAGGTATTCTAATATTTGTTCCGTCACTAACAGGGTTTAGCCCAATATTTGCTCCCATAATTGATTTGTCTATTGCTTGCACCATGTTCTTATCCCATGGAGTAATTGATAAAGTGTGCGCATCTAAAACAGAAAGATTTCCAACCTGATTTAATGGAGTCATGTTTCCGTAGTAATCTACTTTTATTCCATCCAGTAGGGCTGTTGTTGCCTTGCCTGTTCTAATTTTTACTATTTCACTTCTTAAGGTTTCAATTGATTTATCCATTCGCTCTCTTGCGTCTTTTTTTATAGTTTCCATTTATGCCTCATAAAAATTATTTTCAAACATTTTCATTTTAATATTAATGATTAACCATTGTACCTACTTGGTTACCCATTGCTAAATTAAACAAATTGTCAGGTTTATTCATATTAAAAACTACTATTGGAAGACTGTTTTCTCTGCATAAACTTATTGCCGTTAGGTCCATTACTTTTAAATTCTTTTTTAAAATATCCAGGTAAGAGATATTTTCAAACATTGATGCCTGCGGATTTGTCTCCGGATCTTCATTAAAAACTCCATCAACCCTTGTTCCTTTTATAATTACTTCAGCTTCAATTTCCACAGCTCTCAGTGAGGCAGCAGTATCAGTGCTAAAATAAGGGTGTCCGGTACCAGCACCAAATATTACAACTCTTCCTTTTTCTAAATGTCTTATTGCTCTTCTTCTTATATAAGGTTCAGCAATTTCATGCATTTGAATAGCGCTCATCAATCTTGAATAAACACCTTGATTTTCTATTGCGTTTTGCAAGGCAAGAGAATTGATAAGTGTTGCAAGCATACCCATTTGATCGCCCGTAACCCTGTCAATACCCTGATCGGTTGCACTTAAACCCCTGTAAATATTTCCGCCGCCGATAACAATTCCTAACTCAACTCCGGCATCGTGAACTTTTTTAATTTCTTGTGCAAAAAATTCTACTACATTATGGTCTATTCCAAATCCTTTTTTACCCATTAAGGATTCACCGCTTAATTTAAGCAGTATGCGTTTGTATTTTGGTTTTGTCATTTGTTATTCTTTTTCTTGTTTAAATATAAAAAAAGGTCTTAATAAAATTAAGACCTTTTTGAAAAGTTTATTTATTTTCATCACTTAGATGAAGACGATGAAAATGTACAATATTTACTTTGCTTTTATTTCGTGAGTTATATTCCTCTATAAGTTTTCCTACAGATTTAGTATTGTCTTTAATAAATGCCTGCTCTATCAAACAATTTTCCTGATAGTATTTGTTTAACTTACCTGTGGTAATTTTATCCAAAATTTGTTCAGGTTTTCCTTCTTTTCTTGAAATTTCTTTATAGATCTCAATTTCTTTATCAACTATTTCTTTTGGAACTTCATCGCGTTTTACACAGATTGGTTTCATTGCCGCAATCTGCATTGCAATATCTCTTCCTAATTCATTCAGTTCATCTGTTGTTTCTTTAACATTACCCAATTTTAATAAAACACCTAATTTTGCACCCATATGAACATAATCTATAAACATTCCGTTATCATCCTGTTCATTTACAAATCTGGAGATCTCAATTTTTTCACCAACCTTTCCCATTAAATCAGTTAATGAATTCTTTACTTTATCATCTTTTAAAAGAGTGTCTGTATTATCAGGTTTATCTGTATAGACTTTTTCTAATACTGAATTTGCAAATGAGGTAAAGTCATTTCCTTTAGCAACAAAATCTGTTTCGCAATTAATTTCTAAAATAGTACCTGCTCTTTTATCATCTGATACCTTTGTAAGTACTAATCCTTCTGTTGCAGATTTTTCGGCTCTTTTGGCAGCAACGGAGGTGCCTTTTTTTCTTAACAATTCAATTGCTTTTTCCATGTCACCATTTGCTTCGGTTAATGCCTTTTTACAGTCCATCATACCGGCACCGGTTTTCTTTCTTAATTCATTTACTTGTGAGGCGGTTATACCCATAATAATTTTCCCTTATTCTTTTTCTTCTTTATTTTCAGGTTCTTTCTTTTTTTCAGTTGTCTTTTTTGCTTTTGCTGAAGAAGATTTTTTAAGTTTTTTAGTCTTTGGTTTTTCTTCGGTAGTTTCTTTTTCTTCCGGTTCTTCTTTTTTTACCACTTCAGTTTTGCCTGATGCTGCTTGTTCATCTTTTTTAAGTTTTTCTAGATCTTCTTTTTCTTTAGCTGCTTTTTTAGCTGCATCTCTAGCTTTCTTTTCTTCGGCTTTTTTATCTTCTCTTTCTTTTCTTAATCTTTCTTGTTCGGCAGCTTCTTCTGCTTTCTTTTCTTTAGCAATATTATTTCCAGCCATTACTGCTTCGGAAACATAAGAAACTATCAATTCTACAGTTTTTACGGCATCGTCATTTGCTGGTATTGCATAATCTACTTCATCAGGATCGCAGTTAGTATCAACAATTGCATAAACAGGAATGTTTAGTCTGTGAGCTTCTTTTATAGCTATTGATTCTTTTCTTATATCAACCACAAAGATAGCACCCGGCATTCCATTCATAGATTCAACACCTTCAAGTACTTTTTTCAGTTTATCTCTTTCTCTTGTTCTGAACAATCTTTCTTTCTTTGTTATTTTATCAAACGTTCCGTCGGTTTCTTGTTTTTCAATTACATTTAATCTTTTAACACTTTTTCTTATTGTTGAAAAGTTTGTAAGCATTCCGCCTAGCCATCTTTCACTTACCCAATTAGCTTCGCATTTTCTGGCTTCGTTTTCAATAACTTTTTTTGCTTGTTTTTTAGTTCCGACAAAAAGAATTGATTTACCCTCTGCTGCAATTTTGGATAAATTTTCAGCAGCCTCCGTTAATTTTTGTTGAGTTTTTGTTAAATCGATTATATGGATCCCGTTTCTTTCCATAAAAATATATGGCTTCATTTTTGGGTTCCAACGACGGGTTAAATGACCGAAATGTGCACCTGACTCAATTAATTGAGTTAATTCTAGTTTTTTCATGTATGTATCCTGTTTATCTTCTACTTTCTTCATCTTTACTTTTCATCCCGTATTAGCGGGACACAGGAAGTAAATCAGAAAGTATGAATGGTTAATAAATAAATTATCTTTTAGAAAATTGAAATTTCTTTCTAGCTTTTGGTTGTCCGTATTTTTTACGTTCAACCATTCTTGGATCTCTAGTTAATAATCCTTCTTGTTTTAAGTTAGTTCTAAACTCTGGATTAATATCTAATAATGCTCTTGCTATACCTAATCTTATTGCCTGTGCTTGTCCTGTTGGTCCTCCGCCTCTAACATTTACTTTAACATCGTATGTGCCTTCAGTTTGAGTAACTTTTAATGGCGTTAGAATATCTTGTCTGTAAAACATTTGTGGAAAAGCAACTTCAAATTTTTTACCATTTACAGTAACTTCGCCACTGCCGCTTTTTAGTATTACTCTTGCAACTGAAGTTTTTCTTCTTCCTAAATAAATCTGTTCTGCCATTATTTCTCCGTTAAACTAAGTGATTCGGGCATCTGAGCTTTATGAGGATGCTCTTCACCAACATAAACTTTTAATTTTTTTATTAATTGATTTCCTAATCTGTTTTTTGGTAACATACCTTTTACAGCATTTGTAATTATAAATTCAGGTTTTCTATCTTTCATTTCTGTATAGCTTAATGTCTTTCTTCCACCGGGGTAACCTGTGTGTCTGCTGTAAGTTTTAAGTTCTTGTCTTTTACCCGTTACTTTTATTTTATCAGCATTAATTACAACAACAAAATCACCTGTATCTGCATTAGGGCTAAATGTCGGTTTATTTTTACCTCTAATAATTGAAGCAACTTTGGTTGCCAGTCTTCCTAACACTTGATCTTTAGCATCTACTACATACCAATTTCTATCAGCGTTTTGTGTGCTAATAAATCTAGTCATCTTTTCCTGTTTCAAAATTTTTCCTCCGGAAACCTAAAATCGTTTTTAAATAAGAAATGAAAAATAACTCTAGTTGTTAAAAAAGTCAAGAAATGGATGAGCCTTTATTCATATTTTGAACATAATTTTAAGTGCTTTATTTACCCATATTCATCATTTTTGACATATCGAATTTTTGATAACCTGCAGGGGGTTCAAATAAAGAATTTTTAAGATTTTCAGCTTTTAATTCCAGTACTTCAAACATAACATTTGCTGTTCCGTCATCTTTAATTTCAGAAATTTCCATTGGGAAATAGTTTTCTGCTATAATTGCAGATTTCCAATCTGATTCAGTTGGTGGTTTTTGCCTTGGATTTCTGAAAAATAAAAAACCACCCAGCTCTTTTGTCATCCAGGCTTCCCCTTTTTTTCCTTTATTTTCAAATTCAAAATTCTCACAAATGTATCCATGGATCTTTTTGGTTTTACCGGTGTTCTTAAAATAAGATTCTGTCTTTTCTTTTTTAACAGTTTCTGTTTTATCAGTTAGATCAAAAGGCATTTCCATATACATTTTTCTTTCAGTTATGAACATAGTCATCATTTTATTTTTACTGTCATAAACCATAACACCTTTGCCTCTTGAGTCATCTTTAGCCTCAGGCTCAATCCTAAACTTGTCTCCTTTAATTAAATACGTAATTTTATTTATTTCATTATTATCGCTCTTTACCTGAAAGACAACTTTACCTTCAAAATTTGTTTGGGAAAATCCAATTGAAGATAATATTACAAGAAGGACCAACATGTATTTAAGTTTGTTAAACATAACAGTACCTATAATTTTTGATATTGAAATTTTATCAATATACAACTAAAAATTTTTACAAAAAAAACAATTCACATATTGTGCAAAAATAAAGCCTAAAAGCCCAGTTTTTTGAGGCAAATTTTATAATTAGTAATTTTATATTTTAATTATGTCAATTAATTGAGGATTAAATGAATATTCTTGTTACAGGCGGTTCCGGATTTTTAGGAATAAATATGATTCGCCATTTACTTAAAAACAATCACTCTGTAACTTCTTTAGACATTACTGATTTTGATTATCCAGAGAAAAATAAAATAATAGAAATTAAAGGTGATATTAGAAACAGAGAAACTGTTATCCGATCACTTGAAAATATAGATATGGTTGTTCATTGTGCAATGGCTTTGCCTCTGTATGATGAAAAAGAAATAATGACAACGGGAATTGACGGCACAACAATTCTGCTGGAAGAATCACTCAAAAAAAATATAAAAAGATTTATTCATATTTCTTCCACTGCTGTTTACGCAATACCCGATCATCATCCTTTATATGAGACAGATATGTTAGACGGAGTCGGTCCTTACGGAAAAGCAAAAGTTAAAGAAGAAGAGATCTGTGAAGAGTTCAGGAAAAAAAGAATGATAATTCCCATAATTCGTCCAAAATCCTTTATTGGTCCAGAAAGGCTTGGAGTTTTTGCATTACTTTATGATTGGGCACACACCGGTCACGGTTTTCCGATGATAGGCAGCGGTAAAAACCAATATCAGCTTTTAGATGTAGAAGATCTGTGTGACTCTATAAACAGCTGCTTAACATTAGATGAAAAAGTAGTTAACGATACTTTTAATATTGGAGCTAAAGAATACACAACTATGCGTGAAGATTATCAGGCTGTTTTGGATTATGCAGGACACGGAAAAAAAATTAAAGGTCTGCCAGAAATGCCAATCATCTGGACTCTGCGTTTTCTTGAGGCATTAAATATTTCTCCACTGTATAAATGGGTTTATGAAACAGCTTCTAAAGATTCTTTTGTGTCTATTGAAAAAGCTGAAAAATTAATTGAATACAAACCAAAATATTCCAATAAAGATGCACTTATTAGAAATTATAAATGGTATCTGGAAAACTTAGAATCATTTCAAAATCAATCCGGTGTTTCGCACAGAGTTCCCTGGAAACAGGGGATACTTAAATTAGCTAAGGTGTTTTTCTGATTTGAATAACACAAAAATAAATATTCGTCAAATTGCTCTGCCGACTGAACACGGAGCCTGGGGTTTTGTACTTGAGCCGCTATTATTGGCTTTGCTTGTTGCTTATTCATTACACGGACTAATGTTATCTCTTTGTGCTTTTTTCATGTTTCTTTCTTATCAACCTCTAAGGATTCTATTTAAGAAGAAAAACAACAATGAATTAAATAAATATGCATTAATAGTTTTCAGTGTATATGTTTTTCTTGCTGCAGTATTTTTCTTTATTACATTTTCTCAATCTGAATTAATTGCACTAACACCTTTTGTGCTTTCTGTTATTATTATGCTAATTTATTTAATAATATTGTACAGACAAAAAAACAGAGAACTGATTTCTGAATTATCAGCATCTTTTTCAATTTCTATTTTAACATTAAGCATACTTTTATTGAAAGGATGGCAGATTAAATATGTAATTGCATTTTTAATAGTACTATTGGCTCGTTCAATTCCTACAACATTTTATGTTCATACTAAACTTCAAA
>PFGS01000280.1:0-3138 GCA_002783525.1 Ignavibacteriales bacterium CG12_big_fil_rev_8_21_14_0_65_30_8
AATATTAATTTAATATTAATATTTTTTACAGATGTAAACAATTTCATAATTATGTAGGAATAAAATATGAGTTGAGGTAAATAATTCTCAATTCTGTCATTTATTTGTTCAGTTGAAATATTATCAGTTTTGTAATCAATAATATTGATAGAATTTTCATCAAAAATAATTTTATCAATAATTCCGAATAAGTAGTAATCATTTTCTTTTAGATAAACTTCAAATTCATTTTTATAATTACTGTAAGAATTTATCTCAGTGTAAATTTTTGAGCTGTAAAAATTAGACAGATCATTTTTTATATCATCAACAAAATCCTTTTTTGATCTATTATTTATATTTGATTCATTTATAATCTTATTTAAAAGATCTTCCAACCTGCTTAATTCAATATTCTCTTGAAGAATTCTGTGAATTATTTTCCCTTTAAGATCTGCAGGCAAAGTTTTGTTCGTAGTTATATCATTATTATTATCTTCGGTTAATTCTTTTGAAGTAAATTCAAATTCTTTATTTACAGATTTTTCACTGATTGCATTTTTATAATTTTCATACAGATTAGTTAAGCCAAGATCATAAGTGAAATTATATTTTTGAGGACATTGAGAATATACAGCAATTTTAGTTGCAGAGATTATTTCTTCTGATTGATTATCAATTATTGCTTGTAAGTTTATTTCTTTATCAGAATCGTTTTTCTCTATATTTGTTCCTTCAAATTCAGATAATACTTCAATAGAATTTATAATCGGGATATTAAATTGGATGTCTTGAATTTTATTTTGATAATTATCCCTTTCTGTAACCAAATAATTTAACTTAGTTGAAATATTTATTTCATTTTTGTCTTCATCATAATTTAAGGAAGAAAGCAGAGTCCCTAAAAAGGAATTATCATATTTCTTAGATTTTGTTGCTGAAATGAATAAATAATTTTTAGCCCTTGTTAGCCCAACATAAAGTAATCTTTTCATTTCAGCTAGTTCTTTTTTATCATCAATAATATTATAAATACTTAACAAAGGAGGTTCTGTAAATTCATTAAAATATCCGTCATCAGATGGAAGTTTTGTCAGTATGCCAAATTCCCTGTCAACAATAATATTTTTACTCCTGGACTTTTCTTTTTCTCCACATTTATATAAAAATACAACAGGATATTCCAATCCTTTAGCTTGATGTAGAGTCATTATTTTTACAGCAGAAGATTCAACAGATAAATTGCTTTGTGCTTCATCGCTTATCTTGTTTATTGCTGAGCTTAAAAATTCCACATAATCATATAATGTAGAAAAAGGATTTTGAGAATAATTGTTTGTTATAGAAATAAGTTTATTAAGATTTGCAATTTCTTGTCTGCCATTTATTCTGGAAGCCAAGGTTGAGATAAAAGGAGTTTCTGAAATAATTTTTCTTAAGACAAAAGAGTATTCAGAACTTGAAGCAAGTTTTAAATTCTCTTTTAATTGTTCAACTGCTGTTTTTACTTTGTTATACTTAATTGAGTAATTATTGAGTTTTTCCCAATAATAATCACCAGTTTCAAGAGATATTTCAAATAGGTCGGCATCTGAAAGATTAAAAAACGGTGATCTCAAGATCCCGATAAGTGCTGTGTCATTTTTATTATTAAGTAAAAAAGAAAAATAATTATTTACATCATAAATAAGCTGCTTTTGATAAAAACCCTGCCCGCCAACAATTGTATAAGGAATTTTATATTTGATGAATGAATTTTCCAGCTCTTTAAAATATTTTCTTTTTCTACAAAGGATTGAAATGTCCCTCCACTGTAAATTCCTTTTTTCATCTTTTTCTTTTATGTCCCATTTATCTTGATTTATAAGTTTAAGTATTCTTCTGGCAACAAGATCCGATTCAAGTAGATCGTCTTCTGTTTTTTCTGAGATCAATAGTTCTATTTTCCCTTCAATTTTATCATCATTAGCGCAGATTAGTTCTGAATATTCAACTTCATTATAAAGAGGATTTGGATCAGCAAAGATATTTTTGAAGATGTAATTTGTAAATGCCGCAATAACAGGAGACATACGAAAACTATCCGGCAAAGAAAGAAGGAAATCAATTCCTTCATGTTCTTTTATGTTTTCTTTTGTTTTGTTAAAAATATTTAGGTCGGCATCTCTGAAACGATAAATACTTTGTTTTTCATCGCCTACAATAAATAGATTTCCTTTTTTTAAGTAATCTAATATTGGAAGAAATATATTGTACTGGAGTTCATTTGTGTCCTGATATTCGTCGATCATTATATACTTGAATTTTTTACTCAGTTCATCAAGCACATTTGGATTGCTGATTATTTTTTTTGTATGTAGTAGAATATCTTCATAATCCAATAATCCATTCTCACTTTTTCTTTGCTCATAATTATCAATGCAGTTTTGTGAAATACTGATTATACTTGTTGTGAAATTAGCTAACTTTTTATTGATATTTTCTTCATCAATTTCAAAATTTAGATTTTTTAGTTTATTATAAAATTCTTCAATAAAAGAAATATCTTCATCATTTTCATCTGTTAATATTTTTTGTGAATAACCTCTTTTCTTAACGGTATAATCATTAGTTAATAAATATTCCTCCAATTGTTTAAGTTTAATCAGATTTTCTTTTACTGATCTATCAGATTTAATTTTGGTAAGAATATTCTTGATCTCAATTCCAAAGACATTATCATTTTTTTGAGAAAGGACAATTTCATTTATGGTTTCAATTTTTTCTTTAATTAATGGAATATCTTTTGTAAACATTTCCTCTAAATACATTTCATATTTATCGGAATAATTTTTAATAGTATCATCTGTATTATTTTTCCCCAATAATTCCTTTATAAAAGGAAGCTTTCTTCTATCTTTTACAATTTCAGTTAGTATTTTGCTTAAATTTAATTTTGAACCGACTATTCTAATTATTTTTTTAATTTCATCGCTTTTGGTTTTATCATTAAAAGATTTTTTTATTTCATCTTCAATTGATAATTCTACCAATTCATCAGAATTTATTGTATCAATTGGAGTGAAATTTGCATCAATATTGGCTTCAACAGGAAATTGTTTTAGAATATCCACGCAGAAAGAATGAATGGTTGAAATGTGAGCAGAAACTAATTCCCTT
>PFGS01000280.1:3202-8220 GCA_002783525.1 Ignavibacteriales bacterium CG12_big_fil_rev_8_21_14_0_65_30_8
AATTGCAGCAATTTCGCGCAGATTTATATCTTCATTTTCAATTATCTGTAAATATCTTTTTGTAAGCACATAGGTCTTACCGGATCCGGCATTAGCAGAAAGCGAAATGTGATGTTTATATTCTAAAGCTTGTTTTTGATGGGGTGTAAGTGAATGCATTTAATATTTTAATCTTTTATATCAATAGGTATAATAATTTTGAATGTTGTACCGTTTCTTGAAGATTTTACCAAAGATAAATTCCCTTCTAAACTTTCAATATATCTTTTAGCTAAAAACAATCCCAATCCCATTCCTTTTTCTTTTGTAGTAAAATTAGAATTAAATATTTTTTCTCTATCATTTGGCGGTATTCCTTTCCCATTATCTTCAATTGATATTTGATATTCTTTTCTTACCTGACTTAGATTTATTATTATTTTTTTGCTTTCAGCTTGAATAGAATTTCTTATAAAATTGATCATCATTCTTCTTAGTTGAGTAGCATCTGCATTTATAGTAGCTTCATTTAATTCAGTATTAAATTCTATTTTAATATTTTCATCTAAGAAAAGATCGGACGTTTTAGATATTTCTTCCTTAAGATTTGTTTTTTCTAATTTAAATAAAGGCATTCGTGCAAAATTTGAAAATTCGCTTGCAATAATATTTAAATTTTCTATTTGATTTAAAATAGTGGTAGATAATTTTTTAAGAGTTGATCCAAAATTTTTCTTTTTATCGTCAAAAGCAATTAACAATTGTTGAACTGCTAATTTCATTGGTGTAAGCGGGTTTTTAACTTCATGTGCAACTTGTTTTGCCATTTCTTTCCAGGCATTCTCCCTTTCTAATTCAGCCAGATTAATTTGATTTCTCTGTATTTCCCTAGCCATAGTGTTAAATCCATCAACAAGTTCTTTAATTTCTCCTCTTTCATTTACATCTAAAGAAATATCAAAATCTCCTTGTCCTATTGACTTTGCTGCACCGGTAAGTTTACGAATTGGATAAGAAATTCTGTTTGCAATAATAGTGCTGAATAATATTATTAAAATTACAGCGAATGAATACATACCAAACAAAAAAACATCAGCATCTATTACTGAAAAAGGTACCGTGATTTTATTAAATGCATTATTTACACTAATAATGAAATTTTCACCATTTAATGTAATTTTTTTATAAAGGGTCTGGTATTTAAAATTATCTAAATTATCCTCATCAATATATTTTCTGTAATTTAGATAATTCAAATAATAAAAAGCTATTGGAGCAATTTTAGTTATGAAAATTTTGGTATCATAAAATTGCTGTTTGGAGCTAAAGATCTGATCACTTCCTTTAAATACTGAAAATGAAATTCCAAGTTCTTTAGCTGCATTTTCAAAAATTAATTGTAAAGTTCTATCGCTGTGTTTTGTGATTTGTGAGTTTATGTGATCTTCAACATACTTTGACCTTTCATTTAATCCCTGGGAAACTGCTACAATTGATTTTTCCTCTACAACACTTCTATTGTAAATTGCTAATAAAACTACCGGTATAATTGATATTATAAGAAATGCAATTAAAAGTTGAGTCCTGAAAGTGAATCTGGCATGCTTAATATTTAATAAGATCAGAATTATTAAAAATATTATTGAAAAAATACTTTGAACTATAAAGAGTTTAAAGAAATTATATAGATTCCAAGAAAGATCTTTTTCAAGAACAGATACTGAAATAATTTTATCAATATTATCAACTTGTGATTTTAAAACATATGTTAAATATTTTTCACTATTCAAGTTCAGATATATCCAAGCTTCATTATATTCAGAAAATTGTGCATTTATAATTGGTTTCACCTGATCTAGCGAAGGATATAGATTACCAAATATTTGGGTTACTTTAGAATTCTCAAAAATAAAAATTTGAATTCTGTCTAGATTTATGACTGAGTTTACAATATTAATATTAGAAGATAGAAAATTTGGAACAGTTTGAAGACCTATATTCTTTAGATCAAATTTAACAGTAGATGAAATAAAACCTACCGTAATATCATTTAATTTTACAGGAACATAACCGGTAATAATCGATGTATTGGGCAATTCGGGATCTATTAATTCAAATATTTGTGGTCTAGTGTAGTCTTCAATTAAGTATTTTTTATCTAAAATTGCATCTTGTGCTAAACCTAGATCAAAACTACCGATCAATTCTTTGTCTTTGTTAAAAATAACAACTGCTGAAGGAAGAGATTCTTTTTGTAATGAAGAACCACTCCAAATCTGAAATGCTAAAGCATTATAATTTTTATTCTGAATTAGAAATGAACTTTTAACATTCCCGTTACCGGATGCATCCATCAATAATTCATTAACAAAAAATTCTAATAAATTATTATTTGATCTGTTTATTTCTAATGCCGTAGTCTTTAAAGATTCTTTTTCTAAATCAAGATTGAAATAATTCATTTGTGATACAACAATTATAGAGGCTATGATAGTTACAAAGAAGTAATTGTAAATTGAATTAGAATTCAAATAATAAATTCGTACAGATACTATAAACAATAAAGTTATTATAATAAAAATAAGAGCAAATGTTATTAAAGGATGTGGTTGCAGCTTAATAAAAAAGTAGCCGCATATCTGAAGCAAGGCAAATACTGTAAAAATACCACCAATTAACTTCTTTTTATTCTCAGTTTTATAGAGTGAAAAGAAAAACAGAGATATTATTATTAGCACAAAAACAATTGAAACACCCAACATTAAAACATTTAAGTTCATAAGTAAGTTGGAAAGATTTGGAATTAGGTCAGTCTCTTTAAAATATCTTAAAGTAGAATCAAAAATAACACTTTTAACCGATGCATTTAACCCTCTGATTAAATACAAAAATAACATTAACAAAAACGGTGTTAAAATAAATTTTAGATATTTCCAGTATTTTGGTTCTTTATTCTCTAATAAAAATCTTTTACAAGACCGATAGATCTTTATACTTATTATTAGAGTAAATAAGACTGTAATAAAAAAATCAAAAGGAGATTTTACTAAACCAAAAGCAAACTTTGATGAAAAATATGCGGGATTTGTAAAATCAGGAATAAGAAAATCAAAAAAGTCTTTTGAACTAAATAACAATATTCTGAATATTAAAAAGTAAAGAGTAAGTATTAAAATTTTAAGGCTGTTAAATTTTAATTTTTTGTACTCATTTATATAAGCAGGAACTAGCAATAAATAAGAAATAATTAATAATAGTGATTGTATTAAAGATGAATAAATACTGATTTCATTTAAACTGTTTTCTAATAATGGTTTGTTAAAACTTACTAAGGCAATTTTTTCTCCATTTGTGTTTAGTAGTGCAAAAGAATAAATGAGATTATTTCTTTCTTTTTCGGCAAATGGAGAATAATAGATATTAAAATCAACATTAAATTTATTTGTTAATTCATCTGAAAAACTTACTGGAATATAATATGAAGTATTTAGTTTGTATTTTTTTTCAATAGGTAATGATACAGCAAAATAAAATTGTTCATTTTCAACAAGAATTGTATCGGTAACAGTTAAATATGTAATTAAATCTGATTCATAAAAATAAATGTGCCTTGCTGGATAGGAAAGTGGTAAAATGTTATCGGGAGGAATAGCTATCGATTTATTCCATGCAATTAATTTCCCGTTTGGTGCTAAAACTTCAATTGAGTAATTATTAAAATTTTCTGCATTTATAAGTTTAATTAAATTAGCATAGGATCTGTTCTTTGGACTTAATGTCTCAAGTAATTCATTCTTAATTTGAAGAGTAGTATAAAATAGTTTTTGCTCTTTTAGATAAAATATTTTGTTTGATGTATTTTCTATTTCAACAATTTTATCAGAGACTTTTTCATTCCAATTATTGCTAAAATTTTTAAGAATAAATGGTGTTATAAGTCCTGTTAAAAAAAATAATGCAATAAAAAGAAATATTGTATATAAATATTTTTTATTGCCTTTTATATTTTTAATGATTTTAATATTCATTAATTAAGTGTTAACTGTAATATCTTCCATTCATTTTGTATTTTTTTAAGGGATACATAAACCCTGAGAGATTTTCTTCCATTTCTGGTGTTAAAATCATATGAACCAATAGCATATGGGGTGTTTACATCTGTAACAATTTCATTAAAAGAAAATGATTTAACTCTATGTTTTTGGAAATAATTTTTTAGAACATAATAGACTTGATTGTTGCTGTAATATCCGCTTACACCGTTTGGTAGATTAAGATAAGTTCTTGAATTAAAATAAGTTGTAAGTAAACCTATATTACCTTGAGTAATCGTGCTTTCAATAATTTTAAATTCATAAAAAGTACTTTGTTGTTTTTCTAAATCTTTTAAATGTTCTAGTTTTTTTAAGTTTGTAGGAATTTGATTTTTATTTTTTTTAAGTGATGTATCAAATTTAGTTTGGCAATAGTGGAAGTTTTGATTAGATATAAAGATAAATGACAGAAATAATATGATAATTTTTAGATTTTTCATAGCAATTATTGCTTGTAATTTAATCAATCTTGCAGAGTTTATCTATTAAAAAAAACATAAAAAAGCCGATTATAAAAGTCTGTTGATAAATTCCTATTGATGACTTTTAATAATTGGCTTAATAATTATATTGTGTTATTTACGAATAAAGTTTCTTTTTACTTTGTTTCTTTTCTTTTTTACAGATTTAGTTTTCAATAACGGATTACCTTCATCTAATTGGAATGCCCAGTCAAAAGTAATTCTATCTTGACTAATTGAAGATAATCTAACCTTAGCAAAATGGTTATCCCAAGTCCACAATACATATGTATGCCCTTCAATAGCTATAGCATCTTTTGTTGCTGACCAACCATTTATTGGTGCTTCTTCAACATCATAAATGTCAATGGTCATTCCCATATCCTGGATATCAGTATCGTCCCAAACATCCAGATAAAATGTACCTTCAAAATTCTCAAAGAAGAAATCTGCGGCATCATCATCATAAGGAACTACAGAATAT
>PFGS01000280.1:8229-8371 GCA_002783525.1 Ignavibacteriales bacterium CG12_big_fil_rev_8_21_14_0_65_30_8
GTGTATCCGCTATTATTTGGAAAATTTCTGTAATCAAAAATAGATTGATTGTAGCCTTCAGGTCTCGGAGTTGTATAAATTACATCATAACTCAATTCACTTTCGTTGCCGTTATAATCATAAGCAGTTACAGCATAGTAAT
>PFGS01000290.1:0-1822 GCA_002783525.1 Ignavibacteriales bacterium CG12_big_fil_rev_8_21_14_0_65_30_8
AGCAGGTTTTAAAATATTTGCCGCATCCATTGATCCGGATACAGCCCCGGCACCTATAAGTGTGTGAAGCTCATCAATAAATAAAATTATTTCTCCGTTTGATGATTGAACTTCTTTTAACACTGCTTTCATTCTTTCTTCAAATTGTCCACGGAATTGTGTGCCTGCAACAAGCGCTCCCATATCCAAAGCAATAATTTGTTTACTCTTCAAATTTTCCGGAACATCGCCTGAAATAATTCTATGGGCAAGACCTTCTGCAATTGCTGTCTTTCCAACACCAGGTTCACCGATCAACACGGGATTATTTTTTGTTCTTCTTGAAAGAACCTGAAGAACTCTTCTTATTTCTTCGTCTCTGCCAATAACAGGATCCAGTTTTCCCTGTGTAGCAGCTTCGTTTAAATTTCTTCCATATTTTTCTAAAGCTTTGTAAGTGTCCTCGGGATTCTGTGAAGTAACTCTTTGATTTCCTCTTACATCTTTTAAAGCGCTTAAAATTATATTTCTGGAAATTCCGTTGTCTCTTAATAATTGCCCTGCATTTCCTTTGTCCTCAGATAGTGCGATTAAAATGTGTTCATTCGAAACATATTCATCTTTAAGTGATCTGGCCTCTTCTGCAGCAATATCAAAAAGTTTTGCTGTTGAATTGGACATTTGCTGATTGCCAATTCCCGAACCGCTTACCTTTGGAAGTTTTTCAAGTAATTCATTTATCTTAATTTTAACATTATCAATATTGCCTCCGGTTTTCTGCAGTAAAGAATAAGCAATGTTGCTTTTATCTTGCAGCATAGCAGCAAGCAAATGCTCGGGCTCAATAATTTGATTGTTATTGTTCTGTGTAATCTCTATTGCCGATTGAACAATCTCCTGAGCCTTTACTGTTAATCTGTTAAAATTAAATCCCATTTTTTAATTAGACCTGTTTCCTTTTTTTATTTTATATCTTTTGCTTTTAAATACCACTCACTTGAATTTACAAGCAGTTTGTTTATGTTGCTTACCAATTGATGCGGGTCAACCAAATTGCCTTCCAATAAAAGCGCTGATTCAAACATATTTTCAACAACGTTGGTTATGTAATCATCATTCGCGTTAACTTTAAAAACTTTTAATAAATTTCTTATGAGTGCATGGTTTTTATTTATCTCAAAAATTTTCTTTTGATTACCGACCTGTTGATTAGTCATTCTCATTATCTTTTGCATTTGAGATGACATTGCATCGTCGGGATTTACAAGCAGAGAAGGGCTTCCGGATAATCTTTTTGACTCTCTTACTTCGGTTACTTTGTCGCCCAGTATTTTTTTAATTCTTGCAAGAAGACTATCAAAATGTTTTTCATCATCCTTGCTCAATTCTTCTGCTTTCTCTTTTTTCTCTTCAAGATCTTTAAATTTATTTATCGCATCAAGATCAACTTTGTCAACGGATTTAAATTCAAAGTCTTTATATTTTCTTACTGAGTTAATTACAAATTCATCTATCGGATCAAACAAGTATAAAACTTCCAGTCCCTTGTTTTTAAATATTTCCAAATGCGGATCAACTTCTATTGATTCCCTGCTGTTTCCAATCACATAATAAATTTCTTTTTGTCCTTCTTTCATTTTGGAAGTATAGTCTTCAAAAGAAATTAATTCTTTGTCATCTTTACTGCTGGATGAATTGAATCTAAGAAGTTTTAAATATTTTTCCTGATTGGCAAAATCCATATACCCCATTTTAAAAACTCTGTTGTGTTCTTTCCAAAACTCAGCATATTGTTCCGGTTTCTTTTCAGCAATTTTAGTTAAATGATTTAAAACCTGAGTAG
>PFGS01000290.1:1844-5688 GCA_002783525.1 Ignavibacteriales bacterium CG12_big_fil_rev_8_21_14_0_65_30_8
GAAGACAACATTCTCCTGTAGTGTTTCCCTTGAAATATTTAAAGGGAGATCCTCTGAATCCACCACGCCTTTTACAAAACTTAAATATTCAGGTATTAATTCTTTGTTTTGATGCTGAATGAGAACTCTTTTTACATATAGATCAAGACCATAGTTTTCTCTGTTAAATCCAAAAAAATCCGTGTTTTTCTGCGGAATAAAGAGCAGCATATCGTACTGAATCGGTGCGTCAACATTGCTGTGTATAATTTCCCACGGATCATCATTGTCGTAAGTTAAAGTCTTATAAAATTCGTTGTACTGTTTTGGTTTTACACTGCTTTTTCTTTCTCTCCACAATGCAGTTGTTGTATTAACTTGTTCTTTATCAACATAGATAGGGAATTGAATAAAGTTTGAATGTTTTTTAATTACAGATTCAATTCTGAATTTCTCAGCAAATTCTTTTGCATCTTCTTTTAAATGAATTTCAATTGTTGTTCCCCTTCCCAGTTTTTCATCAAGCTCTTTAATTTGATATGTACCTAATCCGTTGGAGCTCCATTCAACAGGTGCGTCTTCTTTTCTGAATGATCTTGTTTTTATAATTACTTCATCAGCAACCATAAAGACAGAATAAAAACCTACACCAAATTTTCCGATTATATTGTTTGCATCTTTTTTGCTTTCGGTAATTTGCTTTAAAAATTCAGCGGAGCCTGATTTGGCAATTGTCCCGATATTTTTCATCAACTCTTCTTTGTTCATTCCTACACCGGTATCGGAAATTGTTAGAGTTTTTTTCTTCTCATCAAAGCTTACTCTTATTTCAAGAGGTGCCTTTTTGTCAATAAAATCAGTGCCTTTGGTTGATTCGAATCTTAATTTATCCAATGCATCTGAAGAGTTTGAAATTAATTCTCTTAAAAATATTTCTCTGCTTGTGTAAAGTGAATGAACTAAAATATCTAGAAGTTGTTTTACTTCTGCTTTAAAATTATACTTGCCCGATTTGATCGCGGGCTTTTTTGCCTTTGTCTCTGCTGAACTCATTTTTTTGTTTCTCCGTTTTTAAAAATAAAATAAAGGGCAACTGTTAAGTTACCCTTTTATATAATGAACCTTTTTCAAAAATATTTTAGTTAACCTTTATTTCAATTTGTTTTGGTTTTACTTCATCAGCTTTTGGAATTGTTATGGTTAACTGACCGTTACTGAACTGAGCATCGATCTTGTCTTCTTTAATTTTATTTGGAAGAGAAAATGAACGATAATATTTTCCGTACACTCTTTCTACTCTGTGGTACTTTGTATTTTTCTCTTCGCCTTCCTGTTTTCTTTCACCGCTTATTGAAATTTGTCCGTCTGCAAAAGAAAGTTTAACGTCTTTTTTATCAATACCTGGCAAATCCATTTTTACTGTATATTTATCTTCATCTTCTGAGATATCTGCAAGCGGTGACCAGATCGCATTTTCATAAGCTTCTTCGTCTGCACGGCTGATACCAAATTTATCACCAAATGTGCTGAATATTTTGTTGAACTCTTTTTCGAGATTAAATAAATCTCTTGTTGGATTCCATTTTACTAAAGTCATGGCTGACCTCCTTAATTTATTTTTTTAATGTTTTATTAAACTTTTTTTGTCAATATTGATTATCCAACTTATGTGCCAATCAACAAATATTACTATAACTTAATTTAATATAATAAGTTATAGGAATTTAACGTTGGTGATATGTGTCGGTCAATATGGCATATATTAAATAAATATTTTCATTTGGTCATACAATAATTCTATTTTGTATGACAGTATTACAATATTCATACTTTTAGTAATTTCATTTCCTTGTAATTACATTCCATAATAGATATTTTTGCAAGCTTATAATTTCATTTTTTATGACAAATAAAATTCAAACAGACGACACAATAGCAGCAGTAGCAACTCCGGTTGGAACAGGAGCTATTTCTATTATCAGAGTTAGCGGACCGAATGCTATTAATTCTGTTGAAAATATTTTTTCCGGCAGATCGAAATTATCAAAATCAAAAACCCACACAATCCATTACGGAAAGATCATTGATAAAAAAAATATTATCGATGACGTTTTGGTATTTATATTTAGGGCACCAAACTCATATACGGGTGAAGACAGTATTGAAATAAGCACACACGGAAGCTCATTTATTTCACAAAGAATTTTAAAATTATTAATTGAAAACGATGTTCGTCCTGCAGAGCCGGGTGAGTTTACAAAAAGAGCTTTTTTAAATGGAAGAATAGATCTTGCTCAGGCTGAAGCAGTTACCGATGTAATAAATTCAAGGACGGAGGTTTCATTAAAAGGTGCCAGAAATCAATTGGACGGATTGCTCTCACAAAAAGTAAATTCGTTAAGAGAAATGTTGATCAATTCTTCATCTTTAGTTGAACTGGAATTAGATTTTGCAGAAGAAGATTTGGAATTTATTCAATTTGATGAACTTAAAAAAAGAATAGAAAATATATTAAATGAAATTGATCTTTTAATAAATTCCTACAATTTTGGCAAAGTAATAAGAGACGGAATAAATGTTGCCCTGGTTGGTCTTCCGAATGTAGGCAAATCTTCCCTTTTGAATTATATATTAAAAGAAGCAAGAGCAATTGTGAGCAAAATTCCGGGTACAACAAGAGATGTAATTCGAGAAGAAGTTTCAATCGACGGTATTTTGTTCAGATTATTCGATACAGCAGGAATTAGAATTTCAGAAAATGAAATAGAAAAAGAAGGAGTTTTAAGAAGTCGTGAGGTTGTAAAGAATTCAGATCTCATTCTTTTTATAAATGATGTTGAACAAGAATATCCAAAAGATCTTTATTCCGAATTAAAAAATTTGAACAAAGAAGAAAACATAGTGAGTGTAATTAACAAGATCGATTTGAAAAGTAAAACACAGCAGAAATCAGATGTTAAAGTCTCCGCTTTAACAGGAGAAGGAATTACTGAATTATTCGATCTAATGAAATCTAAAGTTTTTGGTAATTCCAAGTACAGCGAACAAAATGCTATGGTAACAAATGAAAGACACTATAATTGTCTGCTGAAAACAAAAGAATCATTAAATAATGCTTTAACCTCTGTTTCAAATAAAATGAGCGGAGAATTTATTTCGGTTGATCTGAGAAATGCACTTAATAATCTTGGTGAAATTATAGGTGAAGTAACATCTGATGATATTTTGAACAATATTTTTACAAAATTTTGCATAGGAAAGTAAATTAATTAAGAATTATGAATTAATAATTAAGAATTTTTGATATGTCTGATAATATAGTTCAAAAAAAATCCTTTCAATTTGCTTTAGAAATAATTTCATTATACAAGGAATTGAAAAATGAGAAGGAATTTATTATTTCAAAACAGCTATTAAAATCTGGTACAAGTATAGGTGCTAATGTAGAAGAAGCGATTGCAGCTCAATCAAGAAAAGATTTTATCAATAAAATGTCAATAGCATACAAAGAAGCTAGAGAAACTAATTATTGGCTAAGATTATTAAATGAAAGCAGACTTACAGAAATAAATATAATTAAATATTTGGAAGAAGTATTAGAATTAAATAAACTTCTATCTTCTATTATAAAATCAACAAAAGAGAAGTAAATGGTTTCACGTGAAATTTAATTTTTAATTTTTAATTTTTAATTTTTAATTTTTCTCTTAAGGTGAGTCCGTTTCACGTGAAACTGATAAAAAAAGCTAAATATGACACATTTTGATATAATTGTAATAGGTGGTGGACACGCCGGTTTAGAGGCTGCTGTATCTTCTGCTAAAATGGGGTGTAGTGTGGGTTTACTCACTATGGATGAACATGC
>PFGS01000290.1:5758-6323 GCA_002783525.1 Ignavibacteriales bacterium CG12_big_fil_rev_8_21_14_0_65_30_8
GCTTTGTCAAAAGCAAAAAATGATTTACTTGAAGCAATAGTATCATTAAATAATAATTTATCTGGTGAATTTATATCGGTAAATTTAAGAGGGGCAGAAGATTCTTTGGATGAAATTATTGGGAAAGTAACAACAGATGATATTCTTAATAATATCTTTCATAAATTTTGCATTGGAAAGTGATTTTAAAGCAATTGTTTCACGTGAAACAATTTTATTTTTAATATACAAAGTTTGGTGAGCCAAATTTATTCTAGTTTTAATTCAACAAAAAAACAATAAAAAGTTTCACGTGAAACTTTTTAACAAGAAGAAAATGAAAGGAAATATATATTAAATGAAAAAATACGATGTAGTAGTTGTTGGTGGTGGGCATGCAGGGATTGAGGCTGCTAGAGCATCAGCTAAAATGGGAGTTTCTACATTAATAATTACAATGAACAAAAATGCGTTTGGAAGAATGTCTTGCAACCCAGCAATTGGTGGAAGTGCAAAAGGACATCTTGTGCACGAAGTTGATGTTCTGGGTGGAATGATGGGAATTGTTGCTGATAATACAGGAATT
>PFGS01000290.1:6366-8474 GCA_002783525.1 Ignavibacteriales bacterium CG12_big_fil_rev_8_21_14_0_65_30_8
CACCCAGATGTCAGTCAGATAGAAAGTTATATTCTGAAGAAGCTTATAATCTTGTCAATGGGTTAAAAAACTTATCCATTGTAAAGGCAAATGTTAACAAGCTGCTTGTTGAAGATAAAAAAGTAGTTGGTGTTTCTACGGCAGATAATATTACTTATACCTGCGATGCTTTAATCCTATCTTCCGGAACTTTTCTCAACGGAAAAATGCATACGGGATTAACAACCACAATTGGCGGAAGGTTTGGAGAACAGCCTGCAACAGGAATAACACAATCTTTAATTGAACTTGGATTTGAATCCGGAAGATTAAAAACCGGAACTCCTCCAAGATTACAAAAAGATTCAATAAATTTTGATATTTTAGAAGAACAACCGGGAGATGAAAATCCCCAGCCATTTTCATTTGAAACAGATCTTACTCACTTCCCTTTCTTACCACAGAAATGTTGTCACATAACTTATACGGATAAAAAAGTTCATAAGATTTTAGAGAAAGGATTTAAACAATCTCCAATGTTTATGGGAAGAATAAAAGGTGTTGGTCCAAGATACTGCCCATCCATTGAAGATAAGATCGTAAGGTTTTCCGATAAAGATAAACATCAACTTTTTTTAGAACCGGAAGGATTAGACTCTGATGAAATTTATGTAAATGGATTTTCATCTTCTCTTCCTGCTGAAGTTCAATTAGAAGCTCTTCACAATATTAAAGGACTTGAAGAATGTGAAATGATAAGGCCCGGTTATGCAGTTGAATATGATTTTTTTCCTCCTCACCAAGTAGATCTTACTTTAGAAACAAAATTAATTGATGGTCTTTATTTTGCCGGACAGATAAACGGAACTTCCGGTTACGAAGAAGCAGCGGCACAGGGTCTGATTGCAGGTATAAATGCTGCAAATAAAATACAGGGTAAACCGGATTTCATTTTAAAAAGAAGCGAAGCATACATCGGTGTTTTAATTGATGACCTTGTTATTAAGTCAACGGAAGAACCTTACAGAATGTTTACTTCAAGAGCCGAACACCGTTTACTTTTAAGACAGGATAATGCAGATATTAGACTCTCTAAATATGGAAATAAATTCAATTTAGTTTCTGCCGAGAAGAATAAAATAATTGAATACAGAGAAAAATTAATAAATGATTCTATTAAATTATTACACAAGACAAAAATTCACGCAAGAGATATTAATAATTTGTTATCCGAAAAAAAATTACCTTTAATTGATTCAACGGAAACCGTAGCCAAGCTGAGCAAAAGACAAGATCTAAATTTAAAAGAGCTGTTTACCCTTATAAACACTAGGGAAAACGAACTTTTAAATATTTTAACGAATGATAGAACTGCTTTTGGTCAGGTTGAAATTGCTCTTAAGTACGAAGGATATATTAAAAGACAGTATGATCTTATCAGCAAATTTGAAAAATATGAATCAGCGGAAATTCCTTTAAACTTAAACTATTTAACATTAAAAGCTTTGTCTGCTGAAGGGAGAGAAAAATTAAACAAAGTTAAGCCTCGTTCCATAGGTCAGGCGTCCCGTATCTCTGGTGTAACACCTTCAGATATTTCTATTTTATTAGTATATTTAAAAAAGTAAAAAAAATAATTATTAATATGGTAACCACACAAAATAAATTTCAAAAAGAATTACAGAATCTATTCTGGGAAAATAAAATTACCAGTGATATAATGAGGGTTCAGCAGCTATCTTTTTTTGCTGAACTGGTTGTTGAAAAAAATAAAAAAGTAAATTTAATTTCCCGCAGAGACATAGATAAAATAATTGAAAATCATGTTTTTATTTCTTCTTTTATTTCTTCTTATGTACCGGAAAAGTGTAGAAATTTTGTTGACATCGGTACAGGCGGAGGTTTCCCCGGAATTCCTTTGGCTATAACAAGACCTGAATTAAACGGTGTTCTTGTTGATTCAACAGGTAAAAAAATTGACGCGGTTAGAGAGTTTGTAGATAAATTAAAATTAAGTAATCTAACTGTAGAAAATGACAGAGTTGAAAGCAACGAGTTTATTGCAAAATACTCTGATCAATTTGATCTTGTTGTAAGCAGATCTAGCGTTCCGTTAATAATTCTATTCA
>PFGS01000278.1:0-3595 GCA_002783525.1 Ignavibacteriales bacterium CG12_big_fil_rev_8_21_14_0_65_30_8
AACAGAATTTACTCAACCTGCAATATTTTTACACAGTGTTGTAATTAGCAGTCTTACAAGATTACTTGATCCTCAAGCTGCTGCAGGGCACTCACTTGGTGAATATTCAGCTTTGGTTTCAGCAGGCGCAATACAATATTATGAAGCAATTCAATTAGTAAGAGCAAGGGGATCTGCAATGCAGAAATCAGGAATAGATAATCCCGGTACAATGGCTGCAATTATTGGAATGACACCTGAATTAGTTTCAGAGTGTTGTTCTTTAGCTTCTGAAGTAGGAATTGTACAGCCTGCAAATTTTAACTCACCTGGTCAGATTGTTATTTCAGGCTCAGTTGACGGTGTAAAAAAAGCAATGGAAATATGCAAAGAAAAAGGTGCAAGATTGGCAAAAGAACTTGTTGTAAGCGGAGCTTTCCATTCACCACTTATGGAATCTGCAAAAGAAACATTAAAAATTGTTTTAGACAAAACAAATATTTATGATGCACGTTTTCCTGTTTATACAAATGTTACTGCAAAACCGGTTACTGATAAGAATGAAATAAAAGAAATGCTTTATCAACAGGTTACATCTCCTGTCAGGTGGGAAGAAATTATAAACAAAATGATTGCTGACGGAGTTGATGAATTTTATGAAATTGGACCTGGCAAAGTTCTTCAAGGATTATTGAAAAGGATTAATCCAAATGTTAAATGTGAAAATATTGAAAAATACTCTGATTTGGAGAAATACTTATAATGGCCAAAAAAAAATTTGAGAAAGTTATTAATGATCTAAAAATTGATCCTATTCTTTTTACTTATAAGTTTGATTGTGATTGCACAGGTGAATGCTGCCATTACGGAGTATATACTGATTCATTTGAAGCAGATAA
Source organism: Ignavibacteriales bacterium CG12_big_fil_rev_8_21_14_0_65_30_8 (assembly GCA_002783525.1). Lineage (GTDB taxonomy): Bacteria > Bacteroidota > Ignavibacteria > Ignavibacteriales > Ignavibacteriaceae. Next base: position 879 of record PFGS01000278.1, read on the forward strand.
TATATTAAAGATGAAGGAAAAAATTCTTTTTAATTTTGATGATTCACAATGTAATGATGTAAGTAAATGGTTTGAACCACCGGAAAAAGATGAAGACTTTGAATCCGGTATTGCTGTAGGTACCGAAGTTATTAATGGTAAATGTACTTTCTTAGACAAGAATGGTCTATGTACTATTCAAAAAATTGCAATGGATGAAGGCGAATATAAGTGGAAGAATAAACCTCTTTATTGTATATTGTTTCCACTAATAATTGATGAAGGTGTACTAACAATAGATACCGGGCATATTAAAAGATTGAAAACATGTAACCCAAATCCAAAAACACAAAAAACTATATTTGAATATTGTAAAGAAGAATTAAATCATCTTTTAGGGAAGAAAGGTTTTTCAGAATTAAAAAAATATGGTGATGAATATTTACAAAAATTAAAAAGTAAATGATTAGAATGTTAAATAATAAAAAAGCAATTGTAACTGGAGGTACGAGAGGAATAGGCAAAGCAATTGTTTTAGACTTTGCTGAAAAAGGTTGCGATGTCGTTTTTACTTATCATAGTTCTGAAGCAGTTGCTAAATCTATTGAAAAAGAATCTGAAAAATATGGTGTAAAAATATTTGGTATAAAAGCTGATGCATCAAAGTATGAGGATGCTGAAAAATCTATCAATTTTGCTTTAGAGAAATTGGGTAATTTGGATATTCTTGTAAATAATGCCGGAATTACAAAAGACAATTTAATCTTAAGGATGACTGAAGAAGATTTTGATTCAGTCATATCAGCAAACTTAAAAAGTGTTTTTAACTACTCGAAGTTAGCCATTAAACCGATGATGAAACAAAGATTTGGAAGAATAATCAATATTTCATCAGTTGTTGCTTTAATAGGTAATCCCGGACAAGCAAACTATGTAGCTTCAAAAGCAGGAGTTATCGGATTAACTAAATCACTTGCCAGAGAATTTGCGTCAAGAAATATTACAGTTAATGCTGTAGCACCAGGTTATGTTATTACGGATATGACCAAGGAATTGAGTGATGTTCAAAAAGATGCAATTGTCAGTCAAATACCTTTAAAAAGAATTTCTGAACCAGCGGATATTGCAAAAGTTGTTACATTTTTAGCCTCTCCTTCGGCTGATTATATTACAGGTCAGGTAATTGCTGTAGATGGCGGAATGACAATGTAGAACATTATATTTTTATTTAAATGTAGAAGCATAAATAATTTATTTTTATATTAAATACAGTTAATCAAAATAATTATAGGAGAACTAAAATGGACGTAGAAGCTAAAGTAAAAGAGATTATAATTGACAAATTAGGTGTTGAAGAATCTCAAATTACACCTGAAGCTTCCTTTACAAATGATCTCGGAGCAGATTCCTTGGATATTGTTGAACTTGTAATGGGATTTGAAAGTGCTTTCTCTTTATCAATCCCAGATGAAGATGCTGAAAAGATTGGTACAGTTGGAGATGCTGTTAACTATTTAACTGAAAAAGTTGGTTAATAAAATATAAATTAGCCGGAGTGTTTTTACTTCGGCTATATCCACAACTCAATTCTAAATTTATAAATGAATTATTATTCGTTTATCCAAATAATTTTACCAAAAGAAATATCTTTATCATTTATACTCAAAACATCATTTATATATTATTCACATAAATCATTAAACTTAAATAATTATTAATGCTAAGAAATTTATACTTAAAGGTTAAATATTTAATAACAAAAGATATATGGTATAATATCCCTTACTTCATTCCTTTAAATAAATTTTCAGAGTTTGAAAAATTTTTAGATTATAAGATTTATAGGCCTAAATATTATTTAACAGCATTAACACACAGATCTTATCTTGAAGGTGAAGATAACTCAAAAATTTCAAATGAAAGATTAGAATATCTTGGAGATGCAGTAATAGATTTAATTGTTGGTAAGTATTTATTTAACAATTTTCCGGATGATGACGAGGGATTTTTAACTAAAACAAGATCAATGCTTGTAAATAAAAGTGCTCTTTATGATGCTGCCAAAAGAATAAAATTATACGATTTTATTCTTGTAAGTGAAAATTACTCAAAGACCTTACCCAATGGGTCAAAAACGGTTCTTTCGGATGCTTATGAAGCACTTATTGGAGCGATATATTTAGATAAAGGAATAAATAAAGCTGAAAATTTTGCTATTAATACTTTAATTGAACCTAGTTTCAACATTAAAGGATATTTAAAGGATAGAAACTTCAAAAGTCAGTTATTGGAATATGCTCAAAAAGAACATATTGAAGACATAGATTATTATGTTGTAAAAGAAGAAGGTCCACAGCATCAAAAATCTTTTACAGTTGAAGTAAAATTAAATAATACAGTTTATGGAACAGGTTCCGGTAAAAATAAAAAAAGTGCTGAACAGAATGCTGCCAAAAATGCCCTCCAAAAAATAAAAATTTCTTAATTAATTAAATTTTACCAATCCCATTTAATAATTTATTGTGTAAATTTACTTTTTATTTTTAATTATTTCTGAAACAAATTTTAAAGAGAAATATTAATGAATGATCTTAATCACCCTGATAGATTTTTAAATAGACATATTGGACCCAAAGAATCAAACATTGAATTAATGCTTAAGGCTATTGGTGCTAATTCACTAGATGAACTTATTGACCAAACAATTCCTACTAATATTAGATTAAAAAAATTACCTA
>PFGS01000278.1:3619-5415 GCA_002783525.1 Ignavibacteriales bacterium CG12_big_fil_rev_8_21_14_0_65_30_8
TTGAATTATTAAACAGACTTAGAGAAACAGGTAAAAAAAACAAGGTATTTAAATCATACATAGGTTTAGGTTATTATCCTACAATTACTCCCCCGGTTATTTTAAGAAATATTTTTGAAAATCCTGGTTGGTACACTCAGTACACACCATATCAGGCTGAAATATCACAAGGAAGACTCGAAGCATTAATCAATTTTCAAACAGCCGTAATTGATCTTACAGGACTTCCAATTGCAAATGCATCTTTGTTGGATGAAGGAACTGCTGCTGCAGAAGCTATGTCAATGTTCTATGGAAAAAGAAAAAATAGAAATGCCAATAAATTTTTTGTTTCCAAAGAATGTTTCCCTCAGACAATTGATATTTTAAAAACAAGGTCAAAACCTTTGGGAATTGAACTAGTGATTGGTGACCATAAAAATATTGAACTTAACCAAGAAATGTTTGGTATGCTTGTTCAGTATCCTGCTTCAGAAGGTGAAATTTATGATTACTCATATCTATTTAGCAAAGCAGAGCAAAACAATATTTTAAAAGTCATTGCTGCTGATATAATGAGTTTATCATTGCTAAAACCACCCGGTGAATTTGGTGCTGACGCAGTTATTGGCAATACACAAAGATTCGGTGTACCAATGGGATTCGGTGGGCCGCACGCTGCTTATTTTGCCTGCAAAGATGAATTTAAAAGAAATTTACCCGGCAGAGTAATTGGTGAATCAATTGATGCTGCCGGAAATAAAGGCTACCGTTTAGCATTACAGACAAGAGAGCAGCATATTAGAAGAGAAAAAGCAACAAGTAATATTTGTACTGCCCAGGTTTTACTTGCTGTTATGGCTGGAATGTATGCTGTTTATCATGGACCTAAAGGAATAAAATCAATTGCAGAAAGAATATTTAATCTGACAACAATTTTAGCTAATTCATTTTCAGAATTAGGTATTGAGCAATTAAATAAAAATTATTTTGATACTCTTTTAATTGATGTAGAAAATGAAACATTATTTAATAAAGTAAAATCCGAAGCTGAAAAAGCAAATCTGAATTTCAGATATTTAACAAATAATAAGATCAATATTTCAATTAGTGAAGTAACTTCTCTTGATGATATAAAAGAAATATTTTTACTTTTCTCTGGTGTTTTAGAAAAAGATTTTGATCTTTCATCACTTAAGCTAAATACCGATGTGAGTATTTCGGATACATTCAAAAGAAAAAGTAAATATTTATTCAGCAAAGTATTTAACAGCTATCATTCTGAAACTGAAATGATGAGATATCTTAAAAGATTAGAAAACAAAGATCATTCTTTAGTATATTCAATGACACCGCTTGGCTCTTGTACAATGAAATTAAATGCAGCTTCAGAGTTGATAAGTGTTTCTGATACAAACTTTAATTCTATTCATCCTTTTGTACCATCCTATCAAGCAGAAGGCTACGCAGAAATATTTAAAGAATTAAAAAGTGATCTAACTAAATTAACAGGCTTCGCTGAAACATCATTACAACCTAATTCCGGTGCACAAGGTGAGTTTGCAGGACTAATGGTGATAAGAGCATATCATGAAAGCATAGGGGAAGGACATAGAAATATTGTACTTATTCCTTCTTCTGCACACGGAACAAATCCCGCAAGTGCAGTAATGGCAGGTAATAATGTAATTGTAATTAAATGTGACAAAAATGGCAATATAGATATTGCTGATTTGAAGAAAAGACTTGAAGAAAACAAAGATAATATTTCTTCATTAATGGTTACTTATCCATCAACGCACGGAGTATTTGAAAGT
>PFGS01000278.1:5428-5628 GCA_002783525.1 Ignavibacteriales bacterium CG12_big_fil_rev_8_21_14_0_65_30_8
TATGTGAACTAATACATAAATATGGTGGACAAGTTTATATGGACGGAGCTAATTTAAATGCCCAGGTTGGGCTTACAAGTCCCGGTGAAATTGGGGCTGATGTTTGCCATATAAATCTGCATAAAACTTTTAGCATTCCTCACGGAGGTGGTGGACCCGGAATGGGACCAATAGCTGTAGCAAAACATTTGGTAAAATTC
>PFGS01000278.1:5740-8296 GCA_002783525.1 Ignavibacteriales bacterium CG12_big_fil_rev_8_21_14_0_65_30_8
TGATGGGAATTGAAGGACTGAAAAGAGCTAGTCAAGTTGCTATCTTAAATGCAAATTATATAAAAGAAAGATTAAAAGATTCATACAATGTTGTCTATCAAGGTGAAAATGAAAGAGTTGCTCACGAATTAATCTTTGATATGCATCCTTTTAAAGATTCAGTTGACATATCAGAAAGTGATATAGCAAAAAGATTAATGGATTATGGATTTCATGCACCGACCGTTTCTTTTCCTGTTCATGGTACTTTAATGGTTGAACCAACTGAAAGTGAATCTAAAATGGAATTAGATAGATTTTGTGAGGCAATGATTTCTATCAGAAAAGAAATTAAAGATATTGAAGAAGGAAAATCTGACAAAAATGATAATGTCTTAAAGAATGCACCTCATACTATATTTGATATAGTGTCAGGAAAATGGGAACATCCATATACTAGAGAAGAAGCTGTCTTTCCTATTGAGTGGGTAAGAAGTAATAAATTCTGGCCTCCTATAAAAAGAATAGATAACGCATATGGAGATAGAAATTTAATTTGCAGCTGCAATCCGATTGAAGTATACAAATAATTTTTTTTCTACACGACTATTAATAAATTAAATCTGGATGGAATGATCAAAAACTATTTTTTATTAATTTTATTTTTTATAAGCAGTTCACTTATCTATTCCCAAAATTCAGATACAACTTACTATTCCGGTAATTATTCTTTTGTTGTTGATTCCATAAATGTTATAGGTAATGATAAAACAGAAGAAGAAATTATTTTAAAGGAATTAACTTTTCAGAAAGGGGATATTGTTACCCCCAATGTCATTAAATATAATAAAGAAAGAATATTCAGTCTAAGAATATTTACTAATGTAGATTTAATATCTTTCCAAAAAAATAATAAAAATATTATTTCTATAAATGTTAAAGAAAGCTGGTATTTATATCCTGTACCATTTTTAAAAATAAAAGAAAATGATTGGGACAAACTTTCTTACGGTTTAGCACTTTTAGTTTTTAATTTTCGTGGGAGAAATGAAACTATTATTTTTTCCGGAGCTTTAGGTTTTGATCCTAGTTTAAGACTCTCTTATAGAATCCCATATATTGATTATAAAAATGATATATCCCTGAACACAAGTTTAGGATTTCAAAAAATTAAAAATAAAAGTCACATTGCTAAAAGTCTTTTTGGTGGTGATTTTGATCAAAAAGTATATTCAGTAGATATTACCTTAGGTAAAAGATTAAGTACATTTAATAATATTGATTTTACTACAAGTTTTGCTTCAATTGAATCACCAACTTTTATTAAAGGTGTATCTGCATCTGATTCTAGAATAGACAATTTATTTTCTTTAGCTTTCAACTATACTTTTGACAACAGAGATTTAAAACAATTTCCAAGTGAAGGACTTTTTGCTTCATCTTTATTTCAATTAAAAGGGTTGGGGATTGATGGTATTGAATATCAAGTTTTAAACTTGGATATAAGAAAATATTTAAAATTAAATGATGATTTAATATTAAAGGGTAGAATTGCTTCAAGGTTTACTTTTGGTGAAATAGTCCCTTATTATGATAATTCTTTTTTAGGATTTAACGAAAGAATAAGAGGGCACTTTAGAGAAGAACTTGAAGGAAGAAATTCTTATATAGGATTATTAGAGATGGGTTATCCCCTATTAAAGGATATAAATCTTGATCTTGATTTTATTCCTCTAATTCCCAAAAGTCTATTGAAATATCGGTTTGCTATTTACTTACAATTGTTTACTGATACGGGATTAACTCAGAATAAAAACGAATCATTAGCTTTAAATAAATTAAATACAGGCTACGGTGTTGGATTAACTTTTTTATTTTTGCCATACAATGTTATCAGATTAGAACGAGCCTGGGATGAATTTGGAAATCCGGAGTGGATATTTAATGTCGGTGTATCTTTCTAAAATAGAACTTTATTACACTAAACCGGAAAATATAAATAATAATATTATTTCTATTGATGGTTTAGATTTCAATCATATTACAAAAGTAATGCGCCATAAAATTGGCGATATCATATATGTTACCGATGGAGAGGGGAATATTTATAATGGAGGAATCGAAAGTATAAATAAAATTCTTCTAACCATTAAAGTAACTGCTAAAAAAAATTATATAAATAGATTCAATAACATTACAGTTTGTATTGCCAATCTAAAAAAAACAGAAAGAATTGAATTTGCAATTGAGAAAGCAACAGAGATTGGAATTACTAATTTTATAATTTTCAATTCTAAAAGAACAATCCAAAAAAAAATAAGGGAAGATAGATTAAATAAAATTTCTTTATCTGCAATGAAACAATCTTTAAACAGTCATCTGCCCAAAATAACAATTTATAATTCCTTGTCTTTCTTAAATGATACAAATAAAGAAATTATCTTGTTTGATCAGGAAAGTAAAATTAAATTTTCATCAGATATTATTAATCTGAATAAAAATTATTTTCTACTATTCGGACCTGAAGGGGGATTTGAGGAAGAGGAAATACCAAAAGAGTTAAACAAATCTATTTTC
>PFGS01000278.1:8307-8449 GCA_002783525.1 Ignavibacteriales bacterium CG12_big_fil_rev_8_21_14_0_65_30_8
AAACAGACTTCGCACTGAAACTGCTGTAGTTTGTGCTGTTTCCAAATTATTAACTTACATTACGCAATATGATTTGTGAATTGCCACGACTTTTAAGTCGTGGCAAGAAAACACTACGAAAACCGGGCTTTAGCCCAAATTG
>PFGS01000286.1:0-6792 GCA_002783525.1 Ignavibacteriales bacterium CG12_big_fil_rev_8_21_14_0_65_30_8
GAAGTTTACATCTTATCAAAAGATGAAGGTGGTAGACATACTCCATTTTTTAACGGTTACAGACCACAATTCTATTTTAGAACAACTGATGTAACTGGTGTAGCAACTTTAGCTGAAGGTACTGAAATGGTTATGCCTGGTGATAATGTAAAATTAAGTGTTGAACTTATTACTGATATTGCTATGGAAGAAGGACTACGTTTTGCTATCCGTGAAGGTGGTAGAACCGTAGGGGCTGGTGTCGTAACAAAAATTATTGCATAAAAATAATTCAATTAAGAAAAGGGAGATTTTCTCCCTTTTCTATTGAACAAATGTTTACTTAAAGGAGACTTTAATTGGCTGGACAGAAAATAAGAATAAAATTGAAATCATATGATCATATATTGATTGATAAATCAACTGAAAAGATTATAAAGACTGTAAGAAGTACTGGGGCAGTGGTTTCAGGCCCTATCCCTTTACCTACAAAGAGAACGTTGTATACTGTATTGAAGTCACCTCATGTAGACAAGAAATCACGTGAACAATTTGAAACACGTTCACACAAAAGAATTATTGATATTCATAATTCAAACAATAAAACCGTCGATTCATTAAGTAAGTTAGATATACCGGCGGGTGTTGATATAGAGATAAAGCTTTAACGGAGAAATGATGTCTGGCATATTAGGAAGAAAAATAGGAATGTCTAGTGTATTTGGCCCTGATGGTCAAATGATACCTGTTACTGTAATTAAGGCAGGTCCTTGTAGAATAGTAAATATTAAAACTAAAGAAAAAGATGGTTATGAAGCTTTACAATTTGGTTTTGAAACTAGAAAAGAAAAGAATACAAATAAACCGTTATTAGGTTATTACAAAAAAAATAATATTGAACCGGCTTCAATCTTAAAAGAATTTCGTTTTAGTAATACTACTGATTATAAAATAGGTGATGAATTAAAAGCAGACTTTTTTACAGAAGGTGAAAAAATAAAAGTTAGAGCTAAAGGTAAGGGAAAAGGTTTTCAGGGTGTTATGAAAAGACATGGATTTAGTGGTGTTGGTGGAACAACTCACGGACAAAGCGATAGACTAAGAGCACCAGGTTCAATTGGTCAAAGTTCAGATCCATCTAGAGTTATGAAGGGTATGAGAATGGCAGGAAGAACAGGTGGGAAAAATATTTCTGTTACTAATTTGCAAGTAGTTAAAATATTACCTGAAGAAAATATAATATTAGTTAATGGTTCTGTACCAGGCTCAATAAATTCAATAGTTGAACTGATTAAAAAATAGATACAAAAAGAAACAATTATAGATTATGAAATTAGATGTTTATAAAATAGATGGAAAATCTGCTGGTGAAAAGATTGATCTTGCAGATGATATATTTGGCGTAGAACCAAATGATCATGCAATTTATCTTTCAGTAAAATCTTATTTGGCTAACCAAAGACAAGGCACACACAAAGCCAAAGAAAGAAGCGAAGTAAGAGGCGGTGGTAGAAAACCTTTTAAACAAAAAGGAAGAGGTGGTGCTAGAGCTGGTACAAGTAGATCACCATTATGGGTTGGCGGTGGAACAATCTTTGGTCCTCGTCCAAGAAATTACAGACAAGATCTTCCTAAAAAAATTAAAGGTCTTGCAAGAAAATCAGCATACAGCTATAAAGTTAAAGATGAACAATTAATGGTTGTTGAAGATTTTAACTTTGATACACCAAAGACAAAAGAACTAATAAAAATATTAGATGCTTTGAAAATTCAAGGTAAAAAAGTTTTAATACTTACAAAAGGTAATTTAAGCAGCGTTTATAAATCAGGAAGAAATATTCCAAAATTACAAATATTGGAAGCTGAAAAAGCATCAACTTATGATATCGTAAACAATCAAATGACAGTAATTCAAAAGAGTGCTGTTGAAGATATTGTAAATACTTTTAGAACAAAAACTGAGGCAGTTAATTAAGATGCATCAAGTATTGATTAAACCATTAATAACTGAAAAAATGACCAATCTTTCTGCTGATGAAGGGAAATACGGATTTATAGTAAACCCAAAATCAAACAAGGTTGAGATTGCAAAAGCAATTGAGAAAAAATTTCAAGTTAAAGTAATTAATGTTCAAACATTAAATTATTCAGGTAAAACAAAAACACAATTTAGAAAAAACGGTAGATATACTGGTAAAACATCTAAATATAAAAAAGCAATTATTACCCTTAAAGAGGGTGATACTATTGAATTATTTGAACAAGTATAGATATTGTAATTAGGTAGATAAATGGCAATTAAAAAATTAAGACCAAGAACTTCAGGAACAAGATTTATGACTCGCTCATCATTTGATGAGATTACTAAAACTACACCTGAAAAATCATTAACAGTTTCTCTTAAAAAATCAGGTGGTCGTAATAACAAAGGAAGAATAACCTCTAGACATATTGGCGGCGGACATAAAAGAAAATACAGAATAATAGATTTTAAAAGAGATAAACATGGTGTTCCAGCTAAAGTTCATTCAATAGAATATGATCCTAATAGAACTTGCAGAATAGCATTACTTTATTATGCTGACGGAGAAAAAAGATATATACTGGCACCTGAAGGTCTAAAAGTAGGAGCTACTGTTTTATCAGGAAAAGAAATTGATATAAATGTTGGTAATGCTTTGTATTTAAAAGATATTCCGCTCGGAAGTATGATTCATAATGTTGAATTAAAACCGGGTAAGGGCGGACAGTTAGGAAGAAGTGCAGGAACTTCTATACAAGTTTTAGCAAAAGAAGGTAAAAATGCTCAATTAAAAATGCCATCTGGTGAAGTTAGAGTTGTACCCTTAGAATGTATGGCAACTTATGGTGTTGTAGGTAATTCTGAACAAGAAAATATTTCTTGGGGAAAAGCCGGAAGAATGAGATGGAAAGGCAGAAGATCTAAAGTTAGAGGTGTAGCAATGAATCCCGTTGATCATCCAATGGGTGGTGGTGAAGGTAAAACTTCAGGTGGCGGTCATCCGGTATCACCTTGGGGACAAAAAGCTAAAGGTCTGAAAACAAGAAGACATAAAAAAGAATCAAATAAATATATTGTTAAAAAGAGAACTAAAAAGTAGAGTAATTATATGCCACGTTCAATAAAAAAAGGACCATATATAGACATTAAGCTTAATGAAAAAATTAATAAACTTAATGATACTAATCAGAAAAAAATTATTAAAACATGGTCTCGTTCTTCAACAATAACACCTGATTTTGTTGGGCATACAATTGCTGTTCATAACGGTAATAAAATGATCCCTGTTTATATTACAGAAAATATGGTAGGGCATAAACTTGGTGAATTTGCACCAACAAGAATTTTTAGAGGACATCCGGGAACTAAAGCAGAAAAAGCTGCAAAGAGCTAAAAAGAATTAAGGGATTTTGAATATTATGGAAGCTAGAGCAATAAATAAATATATACCTTCATCACCAAGAAAAATGAGATTGGTTGTTGATTTGATTCGTGGTATGTCTGTAGAAAAAGCAATTGAAGTTCTTCATTTTCATACAAAGCATGCTTCAAATGATGTTGAAACAACTTTAAGATCTGCAGTAGCAAATTTGTTAAACAATAAAGATACAGCAAGAACTGATACTGCTGATTTATTTGTTAAAGAAGCTTATGTTGATCAAGGACCAACTATTAAAAGAATTTCACCTGCTCCTATGGGCAGAGCTTATAAAATAAGAAAAAGATCTTGTCATTTAACAATTGTTGTTGCTACTAAGGCAGAAAATTAGGAGGATATTTTTTGGGACAAAAGACACATCCAGTAGGTTTTAGAGTTGGAATAATAAAAGGTTGGGATTCTAACTGGTTTGAAAAAAACAGTTATGCTCCTAAGTTGAAAGAAGATGCAAAGATTAGAGAATATATTAGAAATAGATTAAAAAAAGCTGGTATATCTAAATTAGTAATTGACAGAACAACAAAAAAAATATTGTTGACAATACATACTTCAAGACCTGGAGTTGTTATTGGAAAAAGTGGTAAAGAAATTACACAATTAGAGCAAGAATTAAAAAGTATAACAAATAAAGAAGTTAAAGTTCAAATTACAGAAATTAAAAGACCTGAGCTGGATGCTTATTTAGTTGCTGAAAATTTAGCTCACCAATTATCAGGTAGAATGTCATTTAGAAGAGCTATGAAAATGGCTATTACATCCAGCATGAGAATGGGTGCTGAAGGCATAAGAATTATGTGTTCAGGTAGATTGGGTGGTGCTGAAATGGCAAGAACTGAACAATACAAAAAAGGAAGAATACCTTTGCACACAATTAGAGCTGATATTGATTATGCTAATGGAAGAGCAGAAACTATTTATGGTTCAATAGGCATAAAAGTTTGGATATGCCGCGGTGAAATTTTAGATAAGAGAGTAACAGAATAATTACTTGGAGATATTAAAATTATGTTAATGCCAAAGAGAGTAAAATTTAGAAAATCGCAAAGAGGCAGAATGGCCGGTAAAGCTGTCCGTGGTAGTTCAGTTGCTTTTGGGGATTTTGGATTAAAAGCTTTGGAGCCACAATGGATAACCAGTAGACAGATTGAAGCTTGTCGTGTTTCACTCTCTAGAAAAATGAAAAGAGATGGTAAAGTTTGGATTAGAATATTCCCTGATAAACCTGTTTCTAAAAAACCATTAGAAACAAGAATGGGAAAAGGTAAAGGAGCACCTGAATTTTGGGTAGCTGTTGTTAAACCGGGTAGAGTTTTATTTGAAGTTTCAGGTGTATCTAAAGAAATGGCACACGATGCTTTGAAAAGTTGTTCATATAAATTGCCAATTAAAACTAAAATTGTTCAAAGACCCGATTTCTAAATTAAGGATATAGATATGAAAGCACATGAAATAAGAGAATTAAAAAAAGAAGAATTAATAAAAAGAATAGCTGAAGAAGAAAAAAATATTATTGATTTAAGATTTGCACACGAACTTAAACAACTAACAAATACAGCAAAACTAAAATCAGCTAAAACAGATATTGCTAGAATGAAAACAATTTTAAAAGAATTAGAAGCTAAAGAAAATAAATTAGCTGGAACCAAAGAAGGAGTTACTGTTTAATTATGGAACAAAGGACTTTAAGAAAAACAAGAATAGGAACTGTAGTTAGTGATAAAATGAATAAAACTATTACAGTTACAATAGAAAGGAAGGTTCCTCATCCAATTTATAAAAAATATTTTAAGAAGACTACAAAACTTATGGCTCACGATGAAAAGGGTGAGTGTAGGATTGGAGATAAAGTTAAAATTATGGAAACACGCCCTTTAAGTTCTAAAAAAAGATGGCGTTTAGTTGAAATTGTTGAAAAAGCCAAGTAGTCAATAAGGAGTAGTATAAAATGATTCAGGAAGAAACAAATTTAGTAGTTGCTGATAATTCAGGTGCAAAGAAGGTACGATGCATCCGTGTTCTTGGTGGTACCTCAAGAAGATATGCCAGTATTGGCGATTTAATTGTTGTTTCAGTAAAAGCTGCTATTCCTAACGGAAATGTTAAAAAAGGTGAGGTTTCAAGAGCAGTTATAGTTAGAACAAAAAAAGAAATTAAAAGAAAAGACGGTTCTTATATAAGATTTGATGAAAATGCTGCTGTTCTTTTAAATGCTCAAAATGAACCAAGAGGAACTCGTATTTTTGGACCTGTTGCAAGAGAATTAAGAGATAAGCAATACATGAAAATCGTTTCTTTAGCACCGGAAGTTTTATAAGGATTAAAAATGAAAGTTAAAATACATAAGAATGATAATGTAATTGTAATTGCAGGAAATGATAAAGGAAAAACCGGAAAAATTTTGAAAGTTTTCCCAAAAGAATCAAGAGTAATTATAGAAGGCGTTAATATCAGAAAAAGACATACAAAACCTACTCAGAATAATCCTCAAGGAGGAATTATGGAGAAGGAAGCTCCAATTCATATTTCAAATGTAATGTTGTTGGATCCAAAATCTAATGAACCAACAAGAATTGGTGCACAAATAATACTGGATGAAAAAACAGGCAAAAAGAAAAGAGCCCGCGTTAGTAAAGTAAGCGGAGAAATGATTTAAATTCAAATAAGGTTTTTATCTTAAAATGGCACAGAAAAAAGAACAAAAAAATAAAGAAGAAAAAACACCTAAAGTAAAAGTTGAAAAAACTAAGGTGAAAGAAAAAGTTGCAGAAATAAAAATTCCTGTTAGACTTGAAGAAATTTATAAAAAGGAAATTATACCTGCTCTTATAAAAAAATTTAATTACAAGAGTATTATGGAAGCACCAAGACTTTCTAAGATTGTACTCAATATGGGTGTTGGTGCTGCTGTTGCTGATTCAAAAGTACTTGATGAAGCTGTAAAAAGTATTGAAACAATTTCTGGGCAAAAATCAAGTATTAGAACTGCAAAAAAAGCAATTTCAAATTTTAAGTTGCGCGAAGGTATGAAAATAGGTACAATGGTTACCTTAAGACGTGATAAAATGTATGAGTTCTTGGATAGATTGATCAATGTTGCTTTACCAAGAGTAAGAGATTTTAGAGGTTTATCTGATAAATCTTTTGACGGAAGAGGTAATTATACTATTGGAATAAAAGAACATATAATCTTTCCGGAAATTGATATAGATAAAGTAACTAAAGTTTTAGGAATGGATATTACATTTGTTAGTACAGCCAAAACAGATGCTGAAGCATTTGAATTATTATTGGCATTTGGAGTTCCATTTGCAAAAAAAGAAGTTAAATCAGCTTAATTAGGAGAATAAATGGC
>PFGS01000286.1:6848-8355 GCA_002783525.1 Ignavibacteriales bacterium CG12_big_fil_rev_8_21_14_0_65_30_8
CAAGTTTAAGAAAAGAATTAAAAGAAAAAGGTGATTATGATGCTTTGCAAAAGTTACCTAAAAATTCTTCTCCTGTTAGACTAAAAAGTAGATGTATGTTTACAGGAAGAGCAAGATCATATTACAGAAAATTTGGTGTTTCAAGATTAGTCTTAAGAGAAATGGCTCTTAAAGGTGAAATACCTGGATTAAAAAAATCAAGTTGGTAGAAGGAGAATAAAATGCCCGTAACAGATCCAATAGCGGATTTATTGACAAGAATTAGAAATGCAAGCTCTGCAAAAAAGAAAAGAGTAGAAATACCTTCTTCTAATATGAAACTAAGCTTGGTTGAAATTTTGAAACAACAAAACTTTATAGAAGATTATGTTGTAATAGAAGATAATAAACAGAATATTATCGAAGTTAAATTAAAATATACAAATGGTAAACCTGCAATTAGTGGTTTGAAAAAAATTAGCAAACCGGGTTTAAGAGTTTATGAAGGTGCTGATAGTTTACCAAGAGTGTTAAATGGTTTAGGCATTGCTGTTGTTTCTACATCAAAAGGATTGATGACAGAAAAACAAGCACGCAAAGAAACAATTGGTGGCGAAATTATTTGCCACGTATGGTAATATATTTTTAATGGAGTTTTAATAGTGTCTAGAATTGGAAAAAAACCTGTAGAAATACCTAAAGGGATATCAATTGTTAAAGAAGGAAATTCATTAACAGTTAAAGGTCCAAAAGGTGAATTAAAAAATAGTTTTAATTCAGCAATTTCTATTGAAGTAAAAGATGATGAAGTAATAGTAACAAGACCTAATGATTCAAAAGAGAATAGATCTTTACACGGATTAACAAGAGCATTAATACAAAATATGGTGACTGGTGTTAATTCATCTTATTCTAAAACATTGGATGTTGTTGGTGTTGGCTTTAGAGTAGAAATGAAGGGGAAAAATTTATTGATGAATATTGGATACTCACATCCAATTTATTTTATGCCCCCAGATGAAATTACTATAGAAACACCTACTCAAACACAAATAGTAATTACTGGTATTGATAAACAATTAGTTGGACAAGTTGCAGCAAAATTAAGATCTATTAGAAAACCTGAACCTTATAAAGGTAAAGGTATTAAATACTCTGATGAACAAATTCAAAGAAAAGCAGGCAAAACAGCCGGTGCTTAAAATTTTGGAGAATATTTAAAAAATGTTTAAGAAAAATAATAATACAAGATTGCGTTCTAAAATTAAGATAAGGAAACATATATCTGGTACTTCAGATGTACCCAGATTAACTGTTTATAGAAGCTTATCAAATATTTACGCACAGTTAGTTGATGACTCGGAAAGTAAAACTTTAGCATCTGCTTCTTCACTTTCAAAAGAAATAACTGAAGAAATTAAAAATGCTAAAAGTAAAAAAGAAAAGAGTAAGATTGTCGGCAATTTAATAGCAAAAAAAGCTTTAGACAAAAAAATATCCAAGATAGTTTTTGACAGAAACGGATATA
>PFGS01000261.1:0-1726 GCA_002783525.1 Ignavibacteriales bacterium CG12_big_fil_rev_8_21_14_0_65_30_8
AAGACCTGATATATAAATATTATAACCAGGGCTCCTTAAATCAACGCCAAGCTTAATAGCTTTTAATGCTCTTTCCTGACCTAGGATTCCTTTTATTGGTTCAAGTTCATCGGTGGAAACAAACTTAAAAACATCTGGATTGCATGTCCACCTAATCTCTTCAGACAATAATTCTTTATGTTTTTTGGCTCTAATAGTTTTCATAAGTATTTCTTTTTTTATTCAAAAAATTTAGTTTTGAAAGAACAATATTCCGATTAGTGAAAAAAGCCATAATAAATTTACAAAATCGTCACGCTTTTTACTATTAATAATAAATATGTAAATTCTTTTGCTTTAATTATTCAATTTTTAAGTAGAAAATTTGGAAATAGTAAATTATGATAACAATTGAAAATGCAAGACAATTATTCCCACATATAAAAGATGGTGTTATTTTTTTTAATAATGCTTCAACAGGACCGCTTAGCAAACCTGTTATTGATGCAATGCAATTATATATTGAAGAAAACAGCAAAACTGACATTGACGGTTTCAAATCATTTTTAAGCAGAGAAAAAAAATCAAAAGAATTAATTTCTGAAATGATTAATACAAATCCAAACAGGATTGCCTTTGTTGATAACACATCAAACGGAATAAATATTTTAGCCCAAGGAATTGAATGGAAAAAAGGGTACAGAATTCTTCTTAACGATCTTGAATTCCCTGCAAATGTTTATCCGTTTTTAAATTTGAAAAAAGATGGAGTAATAGTTGATTTTGTGAAATCAAAATACGGAATTGTAACTGCAGATGATATTATTAAGAATATAAAACCAGAAACAAAATTAGTTTCCGTAAGTCAGGTGCAGTTTTTAACAGGTTACAGAATTGATCTGGAAAAATTAGGTGGTGAATGTAATAAAAGAGGAATCATATTTTCTGTTGATGCAATACAGGGAATGGGTGCAATAAATCCCAATGTTAAAAAATGCAATATTGATTTCCTTTCTTGCGGAACACAGAAGTGGATGTGTGCACTGCAAGGTTTGGGATTTATTTACTTATCCGAAGAATTTCAAAATAAATTACATCAAAAATTTGTTGGCTGGAAATCAGTGGAAAATGCCTGGAATATTTTAGACTATGATTTAAACCTGAGGGATGATGCATCAAGATTCCAAAACGGAACTATATCAGAAATTGGTGTTTATGCTGTTTGTGCTTCACTAAATTTGATGAAAGAAATTGGAATTGAAAATATTGAAAAAAAAGTATTAAGTAACGCTTCTTATTTAACAGAGAAATTAATAGAAATTGGATTAAAACCATTACTGGGAAATTGTGAAAATAAAAACAGATCAGGTATTATCACTTGCAAAATTGAAAATGCTCAAAATATTCATGATGAATTATTAAATAAGAAAATTCATTCTGCGGTTAGAGAAGGCTATATTCGTTTTTCACCTCATTTTTATAGTAATAAAGAGGATATTGATAAAGTTGTTTTTGATTTAGAAGGGTTGATTTAATTAACCACCGAGGTTGCAACTAAATTAACTAATTGATTGATAGCTGAATAATTAGCATTTTCATATATTAAAATAAAAAGTAAATAATTTTCTAGGATTCAATATGTTTAATAAAAATATTTTTGTAGCTGTATTATTTTTAGCAACATTAATATTGTTGTGCAATAATTCATCAGCTCAAGAAAAGAAAAAACCTGAAGTAAGAATAAGTC
>PFGS01000261.1:1754-8212 GCA_002783525.1 Ignavibacteriales bacterium CG12_big_fil_rev_8_21_14_0_65_30_8
TTTTACCGAGATTAGCATTTCATACAGCAGACCAGGAGTAAAGGGAAGAAAAATCTGGGGAGGATTGGTGCCCTATAATAAAGTTTGGAGAGCAGGTGCTAATGAAGCAACGGTAATTACTTTTAGCACTGACGTAAAAATTAACGGAAAGAAATTAAAAAAAGGTTCATATGGTTTTTTTACAATACCAACTGAAAAGGAATGGACACTTATATTTAACAATATTTGGGATCAATGGGGTGCTTTTACTTATAATGAAGCAAAAGATGAACTGCGTATTAAAGTAAAATCGGTAAAAAATATTTTTACAGAATGGCTTAATTATTCATTTGATAAAATGAATGTACAGAAAGCCGGTAAAACAAATTCAGCAGTTATTTGTCTTAATTGGGAAAACATTAAAGTTCCTTTTACTGTTGAGGTAGAAACAAAGGAATAAGCTGTTTTGTTAATGTCTCTCTGAGAGGGTTTTTCAATTTGTAAAAACGAAGCGAAGATTCTCTGCAGTTTATAAGTTTGAGATTCTTCCCTCGAATTCTCGGGGACAGAATGACCAATGACTAATTATTCCTAATCAACTTTAACAACTCTTCTGTTTTTTCTTTCATCAAATCTACATCACCCATGCTTTCAACATTTAATCTGATTATTGGTTCTGTGTTTGATATCCTTAAATTAAATCTCCAGTTCTGGTATTCAACACTTAGACCGTCAATTCTGTCTCTTTTACCACCAGGATATTTTTGTGCAATTTCTTCTAACTTTTCTTTTGGATTTGTAATGGTTGAATTTATTTCACCTGAGCAGGGATATTTTTTTATCATTCCTCCAACCAGCTCAGAAAGTGTTTTATTTTCTTCTGAAATTAATTGAAGAATAAGTAAGAATGGAATCATTCCGCTGTCTGAATATGCATTATCTCTAAAATAATGATGAGCTGACATTTCACCACCATAAATTGCATTCACCTCTCTCATTTTTTCTTTTATAAATGCGTGACCGCTAACCGATTGGACTGCATTTCCGCCGTTATCTTTTGTAATGTCCAATGTATTCCAGGTAAGGCGTGGATCGTGAACAATATTTTCTCCCGGGTTATTTTTTAATATCGATTTTGCAAGTAATCCAACAATATAATATCCCTCAATAAAATTTCCGTTTTCATCAAAGAAGAAACAGCGGTCGTAGTCACCGTCCCAGGCAACACCAAGATCTGGATTGTGTTTTTTTACAGCATCAATTGTATGTGATCTGCATTCGGGCAGCAGTGGATTTGGAACTCCATTTGGAAAATCTGAATCCGGGTCATTAAATATTTTTATCATTTCTACTGGAAGGATATATTCTAATTTGTCCAATGCCAATCCGGCGCAGCCATTTCCTGAATTTACAACAACTTTTAGAGGTTTAATTTTTTTAACATTGTAAAACTGATTTAAGTTTTGAATGAAATCATCCATTAGATCAATTTTTGTAACACTTCCTTTTTTATCGCTTATTTTAATAGGCCTGTTTTCTGTTATTAGTTTTTCAATTTCATTTAAGCCTGAATTATAACCTACAGGCACTGAATTTTTCTTTACGAATTTCATTCCATTGTATTCAGGTGGATTGTGGCTGGCAGTTATCATAATTCCGCCATCTGCATTTAAAAAAGATGTACCGTAATATATCATCTCTGTTCCGCAAAGACCGATATCAATTACATTACTACCTGCATCATTAATACCCTGCGCAAGGCTTTGTGATATCGATTCAGAAGATTTTCTTATATCGTGACCAATTATTATTTTTTTTGTATTCAAATACTTTGCATAATTATAGCCTATTTTATATGCCAGATCCGTATTTAATTCTTCTGGTACCTTTCCTCTAATATCGTATGCTTTGAAACCTGGAAGTTTTGACATAATGATTCTACTCCAAAATTCGTTAGAAATAAAGACCAATTTATAAAAAAATAATTTCTGCAAATAATTTAAATAATAAGTGCAAAATTATTTCAATAGATTTTCTAATAATAACTCGTTAAATTTACATTGTTGAAATTAATCTAATTTTTAGGAGAATACTGACACGAAAGCAAATTCTGAGAACTGGCATTTCGCAAAATGCAATAATTCCAAGTGTAATAATATATTTTTGGTAAACCCTAATGAAATCCCGGATGATTTGGGTTTTATTTGTCCTCAATGCAGTTTTAAAACCACCCATTCTCATGTAATTCAATGCGCAAGTTGTAAAACAATCTTAAATTTTGTTAGAGCTTCGAATAATGAAGAAAAATTAGTCTTCAATGTAAATAAATGCTCTCATTGTATTGGTACTATTGAAGATGAATGGGAAATAGAACCAATCTATCAAGGGGATTCTTACATATAAATATTTTTGGATAAGGGAAATTATCCAAGATCAATAAAATTTTCTAATTAATTAAATACAGTTAACAATTATCAAAGAGGATAAATTGTATGAAAAAGTTAATAATGGGAAAATTATCTGCTTTAATATTAACCTTAGTTTTATTTGGCTGCATATCTGTATTTGCACAGACAAACAACTGGACAAATTTAGAGAATGTAAAAGCCGGTAAATATGACACAGGTAAAATGTGGACATTCGAATATCCACCATTAAAATATTTTGAAAGCGAATATAATTTTAATCCAACACAAGAATGGCTGAACAATGTTAGAATGTCAGCACTTCGTTTTGCAAATTACTGTTCTGCTTCCTTTGTCTCTGCAGACGGTTTAGTTATGACAAACCATCACTGCGGAAGAAGAAGTATTGTTCAGGTTTCTAAAGAAGACGAAGATCTGATGAATAATGGATTCTTTGCAAAAACTTTGGCTGATGAAAGACCTGTCCCGGGTTTATATGTTGATCAGCTTGTTTTAATAAAAGATGTTACTTCTGAAGTACAAGAAGCAATTGACCAAGGTAAAACAGCAGAAGAAAAAGCTAAACTAAAAAATGATGTATTTAAAAAGATCACTGCAAGAGAAGATGAAGAATCGGGATTGAGAACATCTATCACTACCTTATTTAATGGCGGCAAATATTCGCTTTATGGTTATAAAAGATATAACGATGTAAGATTGGTTTTTGCACCGGAAGAAAAAATAGCTTACTTCGGTGGAGACCCTGATAACTTTACATATCCAAGATATGATCTTGATTGTTCTTTCTTTAGAGTTTATGATGAAGCAGGCAAACCATTAAAAACAGAACACTATTTTCATTGGAGTCCTAACGGATCAGTGCCGGGAGAGCCTGTATTTGTTGTCGGCAATCCAGGAAGAACAAACAGATTAAAAACAATTGCACAATTAGAATACTTTAGAGATATTCAGTATCCAAGGACTCTTGATTTATTAAATGGATTAATGGATGTATATTCTCAAATTATGAAAAAACATCCTGAGAGAACTGCAAAATTACAGAACAGTTATTTTGGCTTTTCAAATTCACAAAAAGCTTATACAGGAATGTTGAAAGGATTAAGAAATCCAATCTTAATGCAAAAGAAAATTGATTTTGAGAACAACTTTAAAAAAGCAATTCAATCAGATGATGAATTAAATAAAATATTCGGTAATCTTTGGGGCAAAATAGAAAACACAAGAAAAGAGATCAGCAAAATATCAAACGAAAATTACGGATTAAGATTATTTAGATTAACAAATTCTGAATATTTTGTTGTTGCACAAGCTTTGATAGACCTTGCTAATGAATTAAAATTGCCTGAAGATAAAAGATCTGAAGAATATAAAGGTGAAGAATTAAATAAAACCATTGAAAGTATCTTTCCTAAAGATTTTGATTATGAGATGAATGATCTTCTTTTACTTAATCAAATAAAAACTTGGCATGATTACCTCGGTGCAAATTATCCTCTCTATCAAAAAATGACTGATGGAAAAACCGGAAAGGATGCATTAAAATATATTTTAGATAGATCGTCCATAACAAACTCAGAAAAAGTTGCCGAACTAATTGATGATGGACCTGATGATATCTTAAATTCAGATGATCCTTTTATATATTTTATAATGCATTCCAAAGCAAGATATGATGAACTTTCAGAAAAGATTGAAAAAATAACTGAAGAAGAAGATACATATGCTGAATTATTAGGAAGAGCATTGTTCAATGTATACGGAACTTCAATTCCACCGGATGCAACATTTACATTAAGATTAGCAGACGGGGTTGTAGACGGATTTCCATACAATGGCACAAAGGCTCCTCCTTATACAACTATGTATGGTGCATTTGACAGATATAATTCTTTCGGAAAAAATGATCCCTGGGAATTACCTAAGAGCTGGTTAAATGCAGAAAAGGAAATAAATCTTGCAACACCATTTAATTTTGTTTCAACAAATGATATAATTGGCGGTAATTCAGGAAGCCCTGTAATAAATAAAAATTCACAAGTTGTAGGTTTAGCTTTTGACGGCAACATTCAGAGCTTACCGGGTAACTTTATTTTTACAACAGAACAAAATAGAACGGTTTCTGTTGATTCACGCGGTTTATATGAAGCGATAAAAAATATTTATAAAGCAACAAGATTAAGTGATGAACTGAAAAACGGAAAAATTGTAAAGTAATTATTGTTTATAGAGACGCAGAATTCTGCGTCTCTATCATATTTACATAATTAATTGCAATTGAAAATAGAAAGAATAATATTTTGATAAACTTTTGGTAAAAGTAAAACCGTTCTCAAACCCCACACCGATTTTAATTCCGTTTTTCTTATTCTTTCTTAAATCCAAACCCCCTAATAATGAAAACACTATTCCATAATTCCATTCAGAACTATTTAAAAATATTCTATCATTTAGTGCTAAAAAACCCAGACTTTCTTCAATATAAAATTTATTATCCAATAACTGATAAGTTGAAGCACCAAATGTGAATCCCTTTAAAAATGAATGATAAGCAAAAGAATTATCTGGGGAAATACTTTCAATATCTTTTGCATAAACAAAACCCAGCCTTGGTTTTATTTTTTTGGTAAAAGGTGTTGGTATGTCAACAAAGAAAGATAAATAATAGCTTGTAACTCCAATTGAATTACCCTTAATATTGCCTGCGCCGATCTTAGTACCTACTCCGAAAAGGTTCTGACCCGAACAAAATGAAGAAATAAGCAAAAGACAAAAGAGGATATTTTTAATGCACATAATAAAATAATTTGTGTTTTTAATACAATTTATAATAAATTAGAAAAAATAATAAACAATATTAGGGGTTTTTATTATGAAAAATGTTTTATACCAATATAAGGCTTTTGTTACTTCTGTTTATGACGGGGACACATGTACGGTTGATATTGATCTTGGCTTACATACGTGGGTAAGAGGTGAAAAAATAAGATTAATAAGAATTAATGCGCCTGAAATAAGAGGGAAGAGCAGGAAAAAAGGATTAGCATCAAGAGATTATTTGAGGGAAATAATTTTGGATAAAGAAATTATTATTGGAACATTTAAGGATAAAAAAGGAAAATATGGAAGATACCTGGGGGAAATATGGCTGCCTTACGAAGATGAAATTATAAATGTAAATGATCTTATGGTTAACAAAGGTTTTGCTGTTTATAAAGAATATTGAATTAAATATGAATCCGCCTACGCTGAAGCTTCGGCGGACAAGTTTTGAATTATAAATGAGTTGTTTATGGAATTAAAAAAATCAGAAATTAAATTTACAGTTGAGCTGGACGAAAAAAATCTTCCCAAAAAAATTAAATGGAATGCAAGCGATGCAAATTTTGACGGCGAGAAAGAATGTAATTCTATGCTGATTTCCGTTTGGGATAAAACAGATAAAGTTACAATGGGAATTGATCTTTGGACAAACGAAATGATGATCCAAGATATGAATGTACATTTTTATCAAACCTTTCAAAAGATGGCAGACACTTATCTCCGTTCTACTTCAAACAATGATATTTCAAAAATGATAAAGAATTTTGCAGAAAATTTTGGAAAGAAATGTAATGAAGAAAAAAAATAATCTATCCTTGAATAGATATCATCTTTTAAAAAGATGATATCTATAATTACTATTTATCATAACTAATCCTATAAATCACATCTGAATAATCATCAGAAACAAGCATTGAACCGTCAGGCATAATTTGCAGATCAACAGGCCTACCTTTTACAGTATTACCTTGCAGCCAGCCTGTTACAAATGGTGTGTAACTTACAGGTTTGTTATCTACTAATTTTACAACCGTTATTCTGTAACCAATTTTCTCACTTCTGTTCCAGCTTCCGTGTTCGGCAATAAATATTTGGTTTTTATATTCAGCAGGGAACATATTTCCAGTATAAAATCTCATTCCCAATGAAGCAACGTGTGGCCCTAATTCCTGCACAGGAGTTATATAATCATTTGAATTTTTCCCTTGTCCATATTCCGGGTCAGAAATATTA
>PFGS01000246.1 GCA_002783525.1 Ignavibacteriales bacterium CG12_big_fil_rev_8_21_14_0_65_30_8
TAGGAATTTCATCAACAGATTTTTCAGGAAATTTCTCGGGTAACTGGTCAACCGGTACAAATTTAGGGTTAGGTATTGAATTAAATATAAATGAACATTTATCATTTTTAACTTATTTAGAATACAGTTATTTAACTTTAAATGAAAATAATCTTATCAATAATTTAGGTTTTAATAATTCAAATGTAAGAATAGTTGGGGGTTCTCTCCATAAATTTAATATTTACGGTAATATTAAATATAATATCCCAGTATCTAAAATGATCACCCCATACATTATAGCAGGTTTGGGTTATTTTGTCATGGGTAATGATGATTCAAGAGTGATGGATAGTATTGGTAATGTTACAAAGCTATTTAATGTTAATGAATATGCTTTCTCATCAAATTTTGGTGCAGGCATTGACATCGATTTCGGTTCAAAAATCGGTATGTTTATGGATGTACAATACTTAATTGGATTTACTGAAAACAAAATAACAAGTATTCCTTTTAGGATAGGTATAAATTATAAATTATAAATTATAGTTGTAATTTTTTAATCTTTTTTTAATGAAGCTAAAAAAGAAGTATTAACTTCTTTTATTAAGTTATCCCCCGAATATACGCCTATTTTAATAGGAGTATTAATTTTTTTGATTTCATCCCGTGGTATCATTACAAGTAATTTTGAATCATAATTTTCCTGTGGCTCCAAATCTTTTTTACTGCCTATAATTTTAACAGATCCTTTTATATTTACTAATTTAACACTAAAAGGTAAAGTTTTAAAAGTTTTATTTACAATATTCAAATCATAAATATTGCTGACCATATTATTATCTTGTTCTTGGAACATCAATCCCGGAGTTCTAAAAATATTTATACTGTAATCCGTTCTTGCCGATAAAAGATAACCAAGTACTGAAATTAGTAAAACTAAAACTACAGTATAACTTTTCATCCTTGCTGTAAATTTAAATCCTTGTTTTTTTTCAACTCCGTTTATTGAATCGTATCTAATTAATCCTTTTGGCTTGTCTATTTTTACCATAACTTCATCACAAGCATCAATACAAGCAGTGCAGTTTACACACTCAAGTTGAATACCGTTTCTTATATCAATTCCTGTAGGACAAACATCAACACAAAGATGGCAATCAACACAATCGCCTTTGCCAGATTGATCTTCATTCTTTCTTATTATTCCTCTTGGCTCACCTCTGTTGTTATCGTATGTAATTACAATTGAATCTCTGTCCAGCAAAACTCCCTGCAGTCTTCCATAAGGACAAACCATTGTGCAGACCTGTTCTCTGAATGAAGCAAACACCCAATAAAAAACTAATGAGAATGCAACAATACCAATCAATCCTTCAATATGTTGTGATGGTGGGTCTGAAATGATTTTAATCAACTCATCCATTCCAATTATATATGAAAGAAAAATATTTGAAATAAGAAATGAGATAGCATAAAATATTGAATGCTTTGAGATCTTCTTTATTGTCTTATTAAAATTCCATTTTGATGTAGATAAAAGCATTTGCTGTTTTGCATTACCTTCAATCCAATATTCAATTTTCCTAAATACCATTTCCATAAAAATAGTTTGGGGACAAACCCATCCGCAGAATATTCTGCCAAACACAACGGTAAATAAAATTATAAATACAATTATCGTAATCATTGCCAGAACAAATAAATGGAAATCGTGAGGACCAAACGGAATACCAAACAATATAAAATTTCTATTCAGAACATTGAATAATATGAAAGGATGACCGTTGGATTTTATGAATGGTGTGACAAACAGAATTAATAAAAGTACAAAACTTAAATAGTTTCGTGCCGTATAAAACTTACCTGAGGGTTTTTTTGGATATATCCAATTTCTTTTCCCCTTTTCGTTTATTGTTGCTAAAGAATCTCTGAATTTCTCTTCATCTGAACCGTTGTTATTCACCTTTGTATTTTTCCCCTTCCGGAGGTTTTGGATTTACCGGATTTGTACCATATAATGATATTATGTAACTGCCGACTTCTTGAATCTGTTTTGGATTAAGTTGAGATTTCCAGCTTATCATTCCTTTTTCGGGTACACCGTTTGTAATAGTTTTAAATATATTTTTTATCCCTCCGCCATGTATCCAGTAATCATCAGTTAAATTTGGTCCTACTAATCCTCCGGCATCGGGTCTATGGCAGGCAACACAATTAGTTGTAAATATTTCTTTTCCTTTATTAAGTGAAGCAATATCATCTAAAACAGTAACTGAATTTTCATCTAAAAAACTACCAGTTTTCATCAGTTCTTCTTTTTGTAAAGAAGCTGCCTGTATTTCCATATTATATTCTTGTATTTGTGACGGACTTGATTTAAATATTTCATAGTCAAAGAAATAAATTACTGCAAAAATAATTGTGGCAATAAATAAATAATTAAACCAAGGTGGAATTCTGTTGTTAAGTTCTCTTATACCATCATATTCATGTTCCAATAAAATATCAGTTTCTTTTTCTATTGGTGTAGAGCGAGTTAAGAATTGTCTTATTTTTTGTAAATGTTTATTCGGAACCTTTGCAGTTTTTAGTTGTAATTCTTCTTCCTCAACAGAAACTTCTTTCATTCCAAATAAAAATAAAAATGCAAATATTACAACAATCAAAAGGACGAATAATAGAATAATAAAATTATAATATCCTTCCCCAATTCCACCACTTTCAGTTTCACCCTGAGCAAGAACTGAAATAAACATTGGGCTAAGTAAAAAGAATATTAAACTGAACAATAATTTTGTTGAAAAATATTTAATTAATTTCATTTCTATCCTCAATATAATTTTCATTTATAATTTTATTGGATGTAAAGTTATCACTACTTTGTAAGTCCAAAGGTAGATTACTCATTTTATCAATATATTTTTTATCAACTTTTATTACCCATATAATCATTATTAAAAAAAAGATAAAAAATATTAAAAGTGAAAACAACGGGTAAATCCCAATTCCTTCAATTGTCTTTAAATAATTACTGAACATAATTTCTCCCTATTTCCCTTCTACATTTTTTGCTTTAATATCTGTACCCATTCTTTGCAGATATGCAATTAAAGCAATTATTTCTTTTTCACTTGAAGTTGCAATCCCGTTTTCATTAAGATTCTTTGCAATTTCATCAGCTTGTTTCATTAAATCTTTGTTAGCAATATTTTCATATCCATCAGGATAAGGAACTCCTAAATTTCTCATAACTTCTATTTTTTTAGCAGTTGTAGAAATATCTAGTTTTTGACTTAACAGCCATGGATAAGGTGGCATAATAGAGCCGGGCGACATCGAAGTGGGGTACTCCATATGCATATAATGCCAAATATTCGGATATTTTCCACCAATTCTCTGCAGGTCAGGTCCCGTTCTTTTTGATCCCCAAAGGAATGGATGGTCATAAACAAATTCACCGGCTTTTGAATACTCACCATATCTTTCGGATTCAGATCTGAAAGGTCTTATCATTTGTGAATGACAACCAACGCAACCTTCTCTTATATAAATATCTCTGCCCTGTAATTCTAATGGTGAATATGGTTTAACATTAGCAATTGTTGGAACATTTGATTCCACTAAAAATGTAGGAATAAATTCAACTAAAGTACCAACAAGGATAGCAGCTGTTGCTAAAGTCAAAAGTAATATTGGTTTGCTTTCAATAAAGCGATGTCTAATTCCTTTTTTAAAACGATCTTTTGTTCTTACTAAAGCTGAGGCTTCTGTTTCTTCATTTGCAACAAATTTTCCTGCCTTAGCAGTTTTAACTAAATTGTAAACCATTATTATTGCACCGGTTAAATAAAGTAATCCGCCAAATGCTCTTATCATATACATTGGAATAATTTGTAATGTGGTTTCTAAAAAGTTTGGATACTGTAAAACTCCAAGAGAAGTAAACTCTTTCCACATTAATGATTGAGCAATACCGGACCAGTACATTGCCGAAGCATAAAACACAATTCCTAATGTGCCTATCCAGAAATGTGCATTGGCAAGTTTTTTAGAGAACAATTCTGTTTTGTATATTTTAGGAATTAACCAGTATAAAACTCCAAATGTTAAAAATCCATTCCAGGCTAATCCTCCAATATGAACATGTGCAATTATCCAGTCAGTATAATGTGCAATTGCATTTACATTTTTTAATGCAAGCATGGGTCCTTCAAAAGTAGACATACCGTAGGCGGTAACAGCAACAACCATAAATTTGAGCACTGGTTCTTCTCTTACCTTATCCCAAGCACCGCGTAAAGTTAAAAGTCCGTTTAACATACCACCCCAAGAAGGAGCAATAAGCATAACTGAAAAAATAACACCTAATGTTTGAGCCCATTCAGGTAAAGCAGTATAAAGAAGATGATGTGGACCTGCCCAAATGTAAATAAAGATCAATGCCCAAAAATGAAGTATTGATAATTTATAAGAGTAAATCGGTCTGTTAGCTGCCTTGGGAAGAAAATAATACATTAAGCCCAAATAAGGAGTAGTTAGGAAAAATGCAACTGCATTATGACCGTACCACCACTGCACAAGTGCATCTTGAACTCCCGCATAGATAGGATAACTTTTTAAAAAACTTACAGGAACTTCAATAGAATTTACAATATGCAGCACAGCAACAGTTACCCATGTTGCAATAAAAAACCAAATTGCTACATATAAATGTTGTTCTCTTCTTTTTAAAATTGTACCGAACATATTTACACCGAAAACAACCCAAACCAATGTTATAGCAATATCAATCGGCCATTCTAATTCAGCATATTCTTTGCTTGTTGTAAAACCCATTACCAATGTAAGTGCGGCGGTAACTATTATTAATTGCCAACCCCAAAAATGTATTTTACTTAGTTTATCACTGAACATTCTGGTTTTGCAAAGTCTTTGCAGGGAATAATACAAACCCATAAATATTGCATTACCAACAAATGCAAAAATTACCGCGTTTGTATGCAGAGGTCTTATTCTTCCAAAAGTTGTGTATTGTAAATGTAAATTAAGATTTGGGTAAAATAGTTGTGTTGCAGCGGTTAATCCAACCAACATACCAACTAAACCCCAAACCATAGTTGCAATTCCAAAATTTCTTACTATCTTATTATCATAACTGAACTTTTCCAGTTCCATAGAATATCCTCCAAACTAAGAATCTGAATTATTGAAATTTTTGTTTTTATTTTTTTTATGCTCAAACAATACTCTGATTGACGGCGTGTGAGTATCTTCAAACTGTCCGCTTTTAACTGCCCATATGAATGCAGTTAAAAATCCAAAAGCAATTAGCAGACTAAATCCTATTAAAATAACTACGACAGAAATTTTAGACCTCTCTTTTTAGCCAATAAATTTGTTGAAATTGTTGCAAACAAAACTACTGAAATTGAACTAACAGACATTAAAATTGCTGCAACTATTGGTGACAAAAGACCCTGGACAGCAAAGCTTAGACCTATAATATTGTAAAGAAAAGATATTACAAAACTTATAATAATAATTTTATAACTCGTCTTAGAAAATTTAATAAATTTTGATAGCTCTGCCAAAACATTTGAATCTAATAATGCATCACAAGCCGGGAAAAAATTTGTAACTTTTTCAGTAACTGAAATTCCGACATCACTTTGTTTTAATGCCCCAGAATCATTTAATCCGTCACCAATCATTAAAACCTTTTTCCCCATTTGCTGCATAGATTTTATAAAATTCAGCTTCTCTTTTGGACTTTGGTTAAAATATAATTCTGTTTTATTTCCAAATATTTTCTTTAGCTTATTTTCTTCACTGTTATTATCCCCGGAGAGGATAATTGATTCGTAATTTTTCCCTAAACTTTGTGCTAACTCATTCAGACCTTCTCTATAAACATTTTGAATTTTAAAATAGCCCGAAACTTTTTCGTTAATTTGTATAAAAACTCTGGTTTCAGAATCAATATTATCAGTCTTTCCAAAACTGCTTTTCTTATTTTTTTTTATTATAAATTTTTCAGATCCAATTTTTATTTTGTTACCTAAAATTTCACCACTTATACCAAGGCCTACCTGCTCATCATAGTTTTTTACTTCTAACTTATCATTTGTATTTATGTTTTGATATATAATTTGACTAAGCGGATGTGTTGAATGAACCACAAGTGATTTTACCATCTCTAAATAAAATGGATTTAATTGTTTGCCGACAAACTGCACAGTATTTTTTTCAGGTATTGTTAATGTTCCGGTTTTATCAAATACAATCAAATCAATTCTATTAAGTTTTTCAATTGTTGATGTATCCTTTAGATAAAATCTGTTGTGTCCAAAAATTCTTTGCGTATTTCCAAGTGTGAAAAATGCCGATAAAGCCAATGCGCATGGACAAGCTACAATCAAAACCGAAGTGAAAACTTTCAATGCAATTGAACTATCTATAAAAAACCAGATTGTTGTAGATGCTAGTGCTATTAAAATGATGCTTATTATAAAATATTTACTAATGATATTTGTTAATGTATTAAATGAATTTTTATCTTTTTTATTAAAAATTTCATCATTCCACAATTGTGTTAAATAACTTTGAGATACTTCTTTAATTATTTCCAGCTCGATGGTATTTCCTTTTTGTTTTCCGCCTGCGTAAACCAATTCGCCGGATACTTTTGGAACAACCCTAGATTCACCTGTCACAAAGCTGTAGTCAATATAACCGGTACCATTAAACAAAATTGAATCTGCCGGAATTAACTCACCATTTCTTACCAGAATTCTATTACCAACTTTCAATTCCTCAATAGGAATGTATCTTTTTTCACCATTGATCAAAACTGTTGATGAAATCGGGAAAAATGATTTATAATTTCTCTCAAAATTTATTGAGTCATAAGTTTTTTGTTGAATATATTTTCCAATCAGCAAAAAGAATACTAAGCCGGAAAGTGAATCAAAATATCCGTGAGTTGAGAATACCGTTACATCAATTATACTTCTTATAAACAACACCGTAATTCCCAAAGCAAGAGGAATATCAATGTTTATGAATTTATTAGATATTGCCTTATAAGCTGAAATTAAATAGTCAGATGCCGCATAAAAAAATACCGGGAGAGAAAGGAATAAATTAAGATAGTTAAAAAGTGTAATATAATATTTATTTGAAGCATCTATTCCCAAATAACCCGGGAAACTGAACAGCATAATATTACCGAAACAAAAACCTGCA
The DNA here is from genome assembly GCA_002783525.1 of Ignavibacteriales bacterium CG12_big_fil_rev_8_21_14_0_65_30_8. Taxonomy (GTDB): domain Bacteria; phylum Bacteroidota; class Ignavibacteria; order Ignavibacteriales; family Ignavibacteriaceae. Next base: position 7,228 of record PFGS01000246.1, read on the forward strand.
ATACCAATCTTTAGCAGAATATTTTTATAACTACTTGTTTTTACAGTGGTGTTTTTGTTTTCAATATTTAATGAAGGCTCATATCCAATCGATGTTAATAAAAAAGATATTTCTTTTAAAGAAATATCTTGTGTTATAAATCTGATTTTTAATTCTTTCTTTAAAAAATTTACGGTTGATTGAACGATTGAAGAGTCTAATTTATTTAAATTTTCTAAAAGCCATATACAAGAACTGCAATGAATTGAAGGGATATAAAAATTAACAATCGAATATTTATCGTCCTTGAATTCTAAAATTTTATCTATAAATTTTTTATCGTCTAAAAAGTTAAATTTTTCTGAATGAGTTATTTGTGGTTTAATTCCGGGGTTAGTAGAGATATCATAATAATCATATAGGTCGCTGCTATTTAAAAGTTGGTAAACTGATTTACAGCCATTACAACAAAAATATTTTTCTTCAAGAAAGATTGAATTATCATCACAGTCTAAGCCACAATGGAAGCATTTTATTTTTGTATCAATTTTATTCAAAAATTAAAATTATCTAATTGAGAAAAAATAAATTTACAATTATTTAATTTAAAATTTTAGATAAAGCTTTAGAAATTAAATGAACTATGATTAAAATTTTGAAAAGGAATTTTCTTTTTAGATTAGAAAGTTGATTTAAAATAAAAAATGGCGACTACCTACTCTCCCACGCAGTTGCCCACGCAGTACCATCGGCGTGCAGGGGCTTAACTTCTCTGTTCGGAATGGGAAGAGGTGTAACACCCTGGCTATAGTCACCAAAATCAATTAAAAATAAAAAAAATGAAAGATGAAAGAGTAGAGCCAAATCTTAAGAACCCATAAATCTGTAAATAAAAATTTAATGGTTAAGCCTCACGACCTATTAGTACTGCTCAGCTGAATACATTACTGCACTTACACTTACAGCCTATCAACCTCGTAATCTTCGAGGAGTCTTTAGCCCCGATAAATCGGGGGGGATA
>PFGS01000007.1 GCA_002783525.1 Ignavibacteriales bacterium CG12_big_fil_rev_8_21_14_0_65_30_8
CAAAAGATGAAATAATTGAATTTGAAAATGAAACTATTAGATTAAATATAAATGGTGGTGCAGATCAGGCTGTTTTATATTTTGAAAAGATGAATTAAGTTATAGAAAAAGTTTTACCGGGATACTGTCTTACCAATCCTCTAAATTCTAATGATAATAAATGTACAAGGCAATCAGATGTTGAAAGTTTTGTTAATTCCGCAATTTTATCTATTTGAATGGGATCTTCATTTAAAACATTAATTATTTTTGCTTCGAAGATGTTAAGAGTAATATTTGTTTTAGGCTTTTTGATTTTTTTTGATGTTTTTATTTTTAAATTAAGTTCTTCCAAAATATCATCAACATTTGTGATCAATTTAGCTTCACTTCTTTGTATTAATCTATTTGTTCCTTCTGAAGTTATTGAATTTATATTTCCTGGAAGAGCAAATACTTCTCTGTTTTGATCCAAGGCAAATTGAGCAGTTTGAAGAGCACCGCCTATAATTTTGGTTTCAATTATTACACTTCCCAAACTTAAACCTGATATTATTCTGTTTCTTTTTGGGAAGTTCATAGCATCCGGTTTTGTCTCAGGTGGATATTCAGACAACACAACACCATTTTCTATTATTTCGGAGTAAAGTTTTTTGTTCTCAGGTGGATAAATAACATCAAGACCAGAACCCAGTACAGCAATTGTTCTGCCATTATTATTAATTGCAGATCTGTGAGCTATTGAATCAATTCCCCTTGCCATTCCACTTACAATTGTGATATTTCTTTCTGAAATTTCTTTACAAATTAGTTCAGTTTGTTTCTTCCCATATTCACTAGGTTTCCTAGTCCCGACTACAGCTAATGAATTTTCATCTTCGTTTTTAAATTGACCCAACTTGTATAAAATAATCGGTGGGTCATAAATTTTTTTTAATAAAAAAGGATACTTCTCATCTAGAATTGTAATAATTTCTCCCCCCATTCTCTCAAGTTTAATTAATTCTTTTTCAATTTCTGTTTTAATATCTTCTCTTTTGTAATTTATTTTTTGTATACGTTGTGCAAGGCTTGAACTTATACCTTCTGAATTTATAAGTTGATTAAATTCAGCAGAAAGTATTTTCTCCGGATTGTAAAATTTGTTGAGTAGTTTTTTTATTCTGTTAGGACCGAGCTGAGCAACATTTAGCAACAGCTTAAGGTTGGTAAGTTCATTTAATTTTAATTCAGACAAAAAAGATAAAAATTTTTACTTTTTAATTTCTATTTGATCTACTACTGCTACAATAACAGAATGTACGGGTGCTTTTCTGTGGCCTAATAATTGTTTTACAGCCGCTCCTTCCTGAACAACAAGTACAGTATCACCAATACCGGAATCTACAAAATCTAATGCAATAACATCTTTATTACCAATTAGATTTCCATCTAAATCTATCCTTTGTATAATGAGTAGTTTATGACCTTTTAAGTAAGAATTTTTTTGGGTAGCAACAACATTTCCGGTAACTTTTGCTAAAAGCAATTAATTACCCTGCTTATTTTGTTCTTTGTTATTTTTGCGGAATAATATTGATGAGGGGATTACAAGTAAATAACCTATCATCAACACAAATGGTGAAATAAAAAGAGAAACTGTGCTGTCCCAGTTGCCAATAGACATTAAATAAAATCCAAGAATTAATACAGCAATACCTAAAATCAAAAGGTAATAATTATTTTTAGTCCAATATATCTTAAAGGGTGATGCAATTTTAGATGGTGTATGTGATTTTTTCTTTTTTATTTTCTTACTCATAACATTAATCCTTAAATAAAATAAAGCCCAATGATAGGGTTATCACTGGGCCCGACCCATTCATTTTAAAGGGCAGGGGAGAACCCTTTAAAAGAGTCGAAAGCAATATAAATTTCACAAGTGTAATAGTCAAGCGGAATTTAATGACAAATTTCAACGTAATTTACTTATTAATTTGATATACTATTTTTCTGATTGTATCAAATTGTAAATAAGGATAATCTTCTCTAATCACATCAATAGCATCGCCGGCACTTAACTTAGAGGTTCTTAAATGTCTGAATTTTTTCCTTATTTGATAATCCCTTACAGATTTCTCATCAATCAATCCATGAGCTTTCAGTAATTCGTAAATTTCGTCGCTTACTAAATCGTTTAGCGGATTATCTATTTTTGCTTTAATATTTTTCATAAGCTAATCCTATTAGTAATTTTAAATAAATTCTTTTTCATTTTTTGTAAGATAGTAGACTAAAGGATTTATTTTTTGTCCCTTATTGCAAGAACAAAATTGTTCTTAAAATAATTCCCAAACAGAAGATTTCTCAATTTTTTTATGATGAATGGTTATTATGTATTATTAAAACTATATGAAAAATGTTTTAGCTTGATTAAAAATATATTTGTATTTTTCTATTAATTATTATGATTTTAAAATAAAGGAATAAAATGGAGAATAAACCATCTATTGAAAATCAACAAAATAGTAATGGTAATAAGGTTGTTGGAGAGACTTTTCTAGAATTTTTAACAGTTACTGTTAAATACAGATGGTTTCTATTTTGGTTTGTTTTTATAATTACTGCCGGTGCAACTGCATTTGCACTCCTTTCCCCCAAATGGTATAAATCTACTGCATCTGTTTTACCAGCAGAAAAAACTGATCTGTTAAGCTCTTTGAGTGGACTTTCTTCTTTAGTAAAAGGTTTTTCTCCATCACGGGGATTGTCTGCACTTACAGGTAATACAGAATTTGATAAATATATTGCAATATTAAAAAGTACAACACTTGTTGATGATGTAATTAACAAATTTGATTTAATAAAAGAATATGAACTGGAAGATTCCTACCACGAAAAAATTATAAAAAGATTTTTTTCTAATCTAGAAATTGAAATAGCAGATGAAGGAAACCTGCAAATTGTTTTTTATGATAAAGATCCACAAAAAGCTGCTGATGTTGTCAACTATATGGTTGATCAATTAAATATTATTAATACCAGACTGAGTGTATCCAACGCTAAATTTAACAGAGAATTTATCGAAAAAAGATACAACCAAAATGTTCAAGACATAAATAATCTTGAAACAAAGATGAAAGAGTTTCAAGAAAAATATGGTGTGGTTGCAGTACCTGAGCAGATAGAATCAACAATTAAAACGATGGCAACTATTTATTCAGAGTACTTGAAAAAAGAAATTGAATATAATGTACTTAAAAGAACATATGGTGAAGATAGTCCATTAGTACAAAATGCTAAAATAGGTGTAGAAGAAATAAAGAAAAAAATGGATAGCATGAAAAATGGAACTGATATTGGTAAAAATGATATTAAGTTATTAATTCCTTTTAAACAGGCACCAGAACTTGGGAATAAATATTTGAAGATTTACAGAGATCTAGAAATACAATATAAAATTTTAGAGTTTGTCCAACCATTATATGAACAGGCAAAAGTAGAGGAAATAAGAAATACACCTTCTGTTCTAGTACTTGATACAGCTATTCCGGCAGACAGGAAATCAAAGCCAAAGGGTAGTCTTTATGCTTTATTATCTTTTGTAATTTCTTTAACAGTTGGTTTTCTGATAATAATTTTTTTAGAAACAATTCAAAAAATGAAATACTCAAATAGGAATGGTTATAATTACATAAAAGATTCGTTGAAATCTGATCTTCGAAAGATTACATTTTCAGGTAAAAAGTAGAAGAGTCATTTTGTTAACTAACAATCATCAATCTACTATATGGAAAAATTCCATTTTTGTTTTTTTTACTCAAGCAATAAGACTTGTAACAAATTTTTTAATATTTATTCTAATTGCTCGTTTTTACGGACCGGAAGCATTAGGCCAGTTTTCCCTCGCATTTACAATAGCAAATATTAGTCTTGTCCTTGCTGATTTTGGTTTTGATGTTTTACTTCAGACCGAAATAGCAAAAAATAGAAAAAAAGCAGCAGAAATTATAAGCAATTATTTTTCTATTAAAATAATATTTGTTCTCTTTGCTTCAATAGTTATGGTTACTATTCCAAGTTTTCAATCATTTAGTGCAACAAGTGCTTCATTAATTTACTTATTAGTTTTATACGTAATTTTCACATCTATTTCAAACTTTATTTATGCTATTTTTAGAGGATTTGAAAAATTTGAATTTGAAACAAGGGTTTCTTTTATAGTAAATTCTCTTTTATTAGTGCTCCTATTAACATTTGGTTTCCTAAAGTCTTCACTTCATTTATTAATATTAATATTTATTATTGTTAGGCTAATTGGGGTCATCTTAAACATTTCCAAATCTAATTCTCTTGTTGGAACGAACATATTTAAAATTAATTTTAATAATTGGAAATTGATTATAAATCAAGTCTTAATTTTCGGTTTACATTTTTTATTTGGGAACTTATACTTTAAATTAGATACTATATTAATTGGTATTTGGAAAGGTGATGTTGCTGTTGGTATTTATCAGGCTGCATTCAAATTACTTGTTTTATTATTGATTTTACCGGATATAGTAAGTAGTTCGATTTTACCGGTCACTTCAAGATTATTCCACTCTGATAAACTTAAATGGGAAGAATTAAATAGGCTTATTTCTAAAATTCTTCTATTAATATCTTTTATATTATTTTTTATATTATTCTTTTTATCCGATTCAATAATTTCAATTATATATGGTAAAGAATATTATAATGAAGCTATACATTTGTTAAAAATATTTTCTTTTATTGTTGTTATAAGATATTATGTTGAAACATATGGGCTGATGCTAACAACTTCCGGAAGACAATATATTAGGATGATGATTGTAATAGGTGCTACTATTTTGGCATATATATTAAACTTTTATTTAATTGGAAAGTTTGATATACGTGGTGCTGCTTATGCTTCTTTAATCGTTAATATTATAGTTGGTATTTGCTATATATTTCCTAACAGAAAATATTTTGTTAAATGGTTCTTTGAAAAAAGAATAATTATTATTAGTCTTTTCACAGTTTCAACAGCTTTTTTATTAAAATATTTTATATTTATTAACTGGTTGATACTTTTATTTATCGGAATATTTTTCGTCATAATTTACTTAGTGGGCTTATCAAACAATGAAAAGGAAAAATTTTCGAACCTTATATATAAGAACATATAATAAATTATGAATGTAATATCAATTATATCATTTATAGTATGTATTGGAATATTCTTTTCTTTCTTTCGCACTAATTCTGACTTATTATCCCCAGGTAAAATATTTTCTTTAGTTTGGTGCCTGGTTATAGGAGTTACTAATTTAAAGTTAAGTTTCTTACAAAAAAGCTGGCCAACTGATGTCTGGATTCAAATACTAATTGGGCCAGTTGCTTTTATGGTCGGGATATTATTTTCTTATTTAATTAATTTTGATAAGAAAATTTGGACCAATTTATCTTTAAAAGAAAATCTAAATATTTTCAAACTAAATTATTCGAAGTTATTTGTAATAACTATAATATTATTTATTCTTTTTATTATAAGTTATTTTATAATAACACTAAAAGCTGGAACTATTCCTATACTTGCCAAAAAACCTTGGATAGTAAGAAGAAATTTTACAATGTTTGGCATAGGATTATTTTTACATAATGTTTTTCTGATCGTAGTTCTTTCGTGTATATATATAATATTTGAAAAGAATAAAAAAATAAAGAAAATTTTCATTTTCTTTCTTGCCCTAATTTCTGTATTAATGTATTCTGCTACTCTGCAGAGATATCAAGTTATTTTTTCTATATTCTTAGTTTTTGTACTTCTATATTATACAACATACAAAATTAATCTTAAATCAGTTATTATTATCGGACTATTTATAATTGGCTTCTTCTTTTTAATTTCATCTTTTCGTTTAGGTGAACTTGCTTTATATATATTATATAAGATTTCAAAAATGAAGTTTTCACCGGATTATGCAATCTTTACTGAACCGTATATGTATATAGCAATGAATTTGGAAAACTTCGCGCACTCTATTCAAAAGATAGATCACTTTACTTTTGGTTTTTATTCTTTTGATTTTTTTACTGCATTAACAGGCTTGAAACATTGGATTAAAGAATATTACTTTTTAATTGATGATCCATATTTAATAAGTCAAAGTTATAATACTTATTCAGCTTTTTGGACATTTTTTAGAGATTTTGGAATTTTAGGGGTCTTCTTTATACCTTTTGGAGGAGGCTTGGGAATAGGCGCATTATATTACTCATTTAAAATTAATCCAACTATTAAAAAACTTGTTTTATATGGAATGTTTCTTTTTGCTGCCATATTTTCCTTTTTTAATAGTGTAGTTGGGTTTTTATGGTTTTTCTATAATCTCATTGCAGTAATAATAATATTCAGATTAATCACTTTACCTGAAAATAATGAAAAAACAATTTTCAATTTTAATTATACTTTTTCAAATAAATAAATTATTAAAATGATTGCAAAACTCGACATAATAATTGTTAACTGGAACTCTGGTAATTTTGTCTCTGAATGTATAGAGTCAATCTCTTGTGCAATTATCCAAAATTTTAAATTAAATAGACTTGTTGTTGTTGACAATGGTTCAAGCGATGATTCTTTATCAAAAATAAAACCAAATAATTTACCTTTAATAGTTATAAAAAATGAACAAAATTTTGGCTTTGGCAAAGCGTGTAACCAAGGAGCAATAGGAAGTGAAGCTGATTATTTATTAATGCTGAATCCAGATACAAGACTTAATGAAAATTCTCTTTGGGGACCAATTAAGTTTATGGAAAAAAAAGACAATAAAAATATTGGTGTTATTGGAATTCAAATCTATAACGATAAAAATGAAATCAGTCGTAATTGTGCAAGATTTCCAACTCCTTTAAAAATGATTTATAGGTCTATAGGTCTTGACAAATTATTTCCCCAAATTTTCCAAAGTCATTTTATGACTGAATGGGATCATAAAAATAGCAGGATTGTCGATCAAGTAATGGGTTCTTTTTTTATGATTAGAAGAAAACTATTCAATGACTTAAATGGATTTGATGAAAGATTTTTCGTTTATTACGAAGATTTAGATTTAGCATTAAGAGCAAGAAAAAAATCTTACTTTAATTATTACTTAGCTGATGCGTCAATCTATCATAAAGGAGGAGGTGTTACCGAAAATATTAAATCTAAAAGAATGTTCATTAATTTGCAAAGCAAAATTCTTTTTGCTCGGAAACATTTTAATTTCAGGACCTTTATTATAGTTTATTTTGTCATTCTAATGTTGGAACCGATTGCAAGAATATTAGGGGCTGTGTTTAGAGGTTCTTTTAGCACTATAGTTCAAATTTCAAAAGCTTATAAAGAACTTTACAAATCAAATATATTTAATAAGAATTATAATATTCCTGATAAATGAAAATACTTATCTTACCAAGATATGAACCACAAGCAGCTAGCAGTCGTTATCGTTTTTATCAATATATTCCATACCTAAAAACTCAAGGATGGGAAGTTACAGTAAAACCGCTTCTTAGTAACAATTATATCAAATATTTATATGAAAAAACTCCATTACCTGTAGGTGAAATTTTATTAGGATATTTTGAGAGAATGATTCAGATTCTAAACAAGAAGAATTTTGATTTAATTTGGCTTCAACAAGAAGCATTTCCTTGGATACCGTCTTTTATTGAAAAAATTATTGTTAGTAGAAAAACTAAAATAGTTGCTGATTATGATGATGCTTTTTTCCATAGATATGATCAAAACAAAAATTTAATAGTAAGAAGTCTCTTAAAAGACAAAATTGACTCGGTAATGGAATACTCAGATATGGTTTTAGCGGGTAATAATTATTTACTTGAAAGAGCAAAATTAAATAATAAAAATGTTAAGTTATTTCCGACTGTTGTTGATACAAACATATTTAAAAATACTAACCCAATTAAAGATGATGTTTTTACTATTGGTTGGATTGGTTCGCCTGGAACGTCCAAATATATAAAGTTAATAGAAGATGTCTTAAAAGAAGTATCTCTAGAAAAAGATATTCGAATAAATTTAATTGGTGCTAATAAAATTAAGATAAACGGTGTATCTTTAAATCATATCAAATGGGATCAAAATACGGAGGTAGAAGAAATATCCAAATTTGATGTGGGTATAAT
>PFGS01000098.1:0-8179 GCA_002783525.1 Ignavibacteriales bacterium CG12_big_fil_rev_8_21_14_0_65_30_8
GGAATTTTAGCTGTCCTTATTAAAAAAGAATTACTTATTCCGATTTTAGGAGGAGTATTTTTTTTAGAAACTGTAACTGTAATAATTCAACGAGTTTATTATAAGTACACAAAAAAGAAATACGGAACAGGGAAAAGAGTTTTTAAAATGGCACCCATACATCATCATTTTGAATTGATAGGTTGGGCAGAGCCTAAAATTGTAACAAGGTTTTACATAATAGCCATCATTCTTGCAATAATCAGTTTGGCATCATTTAAGATTAGATAATGAATTTAGCAAACAAAAAAATATCGGTAATTGGTGCAGTAAGAAGCGGTGTTGGTGCAGCTAAGTTAATTAAAAAACTTGGCGGTAAACCGTTTGTTAGTGATTCAGGAGTTTTTGAGAAATTAAAAAATTCTATAATGGAACTGCAAAAACAAAATATAGAATTCGAATTAGGTAAACATTCGGCTAAGGTTTATGAGTGTGAAATGTTTGTTGTTAGTCCGGGTGTTCCATCAGATGCTGAAGTAATTAAAACAGCAAAAACAAAAGGAATAAAAATTATTAGTGAGATCGAATTAGCTTTTAGTTTTTGTGCGGGAAATATAATTGCCATTACAGGTACAAACGGTAAAACTACAACTACATCTTTATGTGGTTATTTATTTAATCATTGCGGAATTAAAACATATTCGGCAGGTAATATTGGAAAAGCATTTTCTGAGATAGCACTTGATGTAAAAGAAAATGAATTTGTTTCTCTCGAAGTTTCAAGTTTTCAGCTTGATCATATAGAGACATTCAAACCAAAAGTGTCCGTTATCTTAAACATTACGCCTGATCATTTAAACCGATATGATTATAATTTTGAAAACTATATGAAATCAAAATTAAGAGTGTTCAGTAACCAGACTAAAGATGATTATTTAATTATAAATAATGATGATCAGTATTTGCAAAAAAACATTTCCGGACAATTGTGTAAAACATATTATTTCTCTCTTACAAAAGATATAACAAATGGATGCTATCTTAATTCAGGCAACATCTATTATGTAGAAAATGGAGTTAAAAAATTTGAATGCAAAACATCAGATATTCAATTAAGAGGTGAACATAATTGGGCAAATGCAATGGCTGTAATTTCAGCTGCAAAATTATTCAATCTGGATAATCAAAAAATTATTTCTGCACTTAAATCATTTAAAGCAGTTGAACACAGATTAGAATTAGTAAAAGAAATTAACGGAATTAAGTTCATCAATGATTCGAAAGCTACAAATGTTGATTCAGTTATTTATGCACTAAAAAGTTTTAATACACCAATACACTTGATATTAGGTGGCCAGGATAAAGGAAACGATTACAAACTGATCAAAGAACTGGTAAAGAAAAATGTAAAGCAAATTTATGCAATAGGTTCTTCATCGGATAAAATAAAGGATTTTTTTTCCGGCATAATTGATGTAAAAATGTATTCTTCATTAAGGGAAGCCACTGAAAATGCTTTTAAGAATGCTCAAAAAAATGATGTGGTTTTATTATCACCGGCTTGTGCCAGCTTTGATATGTTTGAGAATTATGAAGAAAGAGGAAATCAGTTTAAACAAATTGTAAATAATTTATAAATGAAAAAATTAGCATTAACGATATTTTTTGAGACTTTCATTTTAGTTCTGCTTGGACTTGTAATGGTTATGACCGCAAGTGGAACATACAGTGTACATAAATTTTCAAATGTATTTTATCTATTTAATTCTCACTTTGGTAAAGTTATTTTTGGATTAATTGCATTAATAGTATTTTCATTTATACCTTATGAAGCATATAAGGAGTATAGTAAGCCTGCTTTAATCCTAGTAACTCTATTCTTAATATTTATTCTTTTATTCGGAAATAGTGTAAAAGGTGCCGATAGATGGGTAAGTATTTTTGGTTCTACATTTCAACCTGCCGAGATCGCTAAACTTATTTTAATAATTCACCTGGCAAAATTAATTGAAGATAAAGGGGAAATAATAAAAGATTTCTGGAACGGTTTTTTCTATTTATTCTTTTGGGTAATACTCATTTCAGTATTAATAATGCTTGAACCTAACATTAGCAATGGTATGCTTTTAATTTTTATTTCGCTTGTAATCCTTTTTGTAGGTGGAGCAAAATTAACTCATATAATTTCTACCTCATTTATAACAATGTTTAGTGCATTAAGTGTCGCAATGCTCTTCTCTCATTCGCGTGAAAGAATCCTGTCGTTTATTAATTCCGTTCAGCATGGTGGTGACCTTAATTTTCAGGTTAAGCAAGCTTTATATGGATTAGGGAGTGGAGGTTTAACAGGTGTTGGAATTGGTCATAGCAATCAAAGTAATTTATTTCTTCCTGAATCTTATGGAGATTTTATCTTTGCAATTTTAGGAGAAGAAACCGGTTTTATAGGTGCTGTAATTGTTTTACTTGCTTTTCTATTCTTGTTTATTGCCGGACTTTATATTTCTAAAAAAGCAAAAGACAAGTTTGGTCAAATGTTAGGATTCGGAATTTCATTTTCAATTTTAACTTATGCTTTAGTAAATGCTTCTGTAGCAATAGGATTAATACCTACAACAGGATTACCATTACCATTTATTAGTTATGGCGGTACATCAATGATCCTAATGTGCATGTCAGTAGGTATACTTGTAAACATTGCAGTTACAAATTCAATATCAAATAAAGAAAACGATTTTATTGAACAGCCAATCATTTTGGATGAGGATTAAAGTTGGGTAGTGCAGCTAATAAATATAGATTTCTATTTGCCGGCGGTGGTACAGGCGGTCATCTGTTTCCGGCAATTGCAGTTGCACAAAAAATATTATCGATAAAACCAGAGGCAGAGATTTTGTTCGTTGGTACAAGTTCCAAAATTGAAGGTAGTGTTGTTCCAAAACTTGGATTTAATTTTAGTTCAATTTGGATAAGTGGTTTTAGTAGAAGTTTTTCATTTAAAAATATCTTATTTCCTTTTAAGCTGATTGTTTCACTTATGCAGTCAATTTTAATAAATATGAAATTTAAACCAAAAGTAGCCATTGGATCAGGAGGTTATGTTTCTGGCCCGGCAATTTTTGGTGCTAATGTAATGGGTGCAAGAATAATTTTACTTGAACAAAATGTTTATCCTGGAGTTACTACGAGATTACTTGAGAAATATGCTGAAGAAATTCATTTGAGTTTTGAAGATTCAAAAAGATATTTCAAAGATCCTGAAAAAATAAAAATTACAGGTAATCCTATACGAGAGGACTTAAAATATATTGATAAAAACTCAGCACTAAAAAGTTTTGAACTGCCTCCTAATAAAAAAACGATATTAATTTTAGGTGGAAGTCTGGGTGCAAAATCAATTAACGAAGCTATTTGCAATAACATTGAAAATTTTAAGAAAAATGGGATCCAAATTATTTGGCAAACAGGTAAATATTATATAGATACTTATAAAAAATATTTATCCGATACTATTAAAGTAGTTCCTTTTATTGAAGATATGAATTCAGCTTATTCTGCTTGCGATCTGGTTATTTCAAGAGCAGGTGGAATTACAATAACTGAGATAATGAATTTGGGAATTCCTTCAATATTAATTCCTTCTCCAAATGTTGCAGAAAATCATCAATACCTAAACGCAAAAAATTTATTTGAAAATAAAGCAGCTTTATTTATTGAAGATTCAAAAATAAACATGGAGTTGTTGGATTTAATTTTAAATACAATTTCCGATGATAAAAAATTATTGAATTTAAAAAATAATTCCTTGCAAATAGCAAAACCTGAAGCGACTAAAATTGTAGCAGAAAGAGCAATAAAATTAGCGGATGAATAAAATTATGGAAAATCAAAATAAAAAAGTGTTCAAATATAATTTAGCTTTCTATTATCAAGCTACAATTATATACTTTATAGCTTTTGTGTTGTATGTGGTAGTAAGGGGTGAGTTTATTGAAAACTCATTTACCATTATAACAAAAGACCCAATAATTCTTTCTTTCGCGATAATTGTTCTTATATCAGTTTTCGGATTGGTTTACAACATCTTTAAAAATCGTCATATAGAAATAGATGAATCAAGTGTTTCTTTTGTTGACAGATTTAGAACCAAAAAATTTGAATTGAATCAATTTACTTCGATAAGAATAACTGCATCTAAAAATCCTAATAAAAAGGAAGCTTTTAAATTTATAATTTCAAAAATAAAAGAGAGAAAAAGACCATTGATAGTAAGGTCAAGAGATTATGAAAATTCAACTGAGTTACTTTCTTGTTTCCAGAATCTAAAATCGAAAATAGAGAAAAATAATGTTCAAGAATATTAAAAAAGTGCATTTTGTTGGAATCGGAGGAATTGGAATGAGCGGCATAGCTGAGATTTTATTCAATCAAGGATTTGAGATCTCCGGTTCTGATAAAAATTTATCTGAGGTTACTAAAAGATTAAGTGATATGGGTATGACTGTTTACGAAGGGCATTCACCGGAGAATTTAAAAGATGCAGATGTACTTGTTTATTCTTCTGCTGTTACATTAGATAATCCGGAAGTAAAATCAGCAGCAGAAAGAGATATCCCTATTATTAAAAGAGCAGAAATGTTAGCTGAATGCATGCGGATGAAATACGGAATTGGTATTGCCGGAACACACGGGAAAACAACAACTACTTCAATGGTGGGTTTAACGCTTACAGAAGGTGGAATAGATCCAACTATTATTGTTGGAGGTAAGTTAAGCGGATTGGGCGGAACAAATGCGCGTTTAGGTCAAGGAGAATTTATTGTAGTTGAAGCTGATGAATTTGACAGAACGTTTTTGAAATTAACACCTACTGTTGCCGCTTTAACAACCTTAGAAAGTGAACATTTAGATACTTATAAAGATCTGGATGATATAAAAAGGGCATTTACAGAATTTGCAAACAAAGTACCTTTTTATGGTTTTGTGGTTTTATGTATTGATGAATCTGAATTGCAGAATATAAAATCAGAAATAAACAAAAAAGTAATTACTTATGGTTTATCAGAAGAAGCAAACCTAAGAGCTGTAAATATAAAGCATAATAAATTCAACAGCTTTTTCACAGCTATTTATAATGGTAAAGAGCTGGGCGAAATTAAATTAAATATTCCGGGTAAACACAACATTAAAAACTCTCTTGTTGCTGTTTGTATTGGACTAGAACTTGGGATAGAATTTATAGCTATAAAAACTGCTCTTGAAAAATTTACAGGGGTTTACAGAAGATTCGAAGTAAAATATAACAAAGAATTATTAGTGGTTGATGATTATGCGCATCATCCCACAGAAACAAGTGCAACATTATCCGGAATTAGAGAAGGTTGGAAGAATAGATTAGTTGTTGTTTTTCAGCCTCATTTATATACAAGGACAAGAGATTTTTATAAAGAGTTTGCAAAATCTTTTATAAATACTGATCTGTTTATATGTACAGATGTTTATCCGGCAAGAGAAGAAAAAATTGAAGGTGTTACCGGTAAATTAATTACTGACGCACTTGAAGAATTGGGCCACACAAATGTAAAATATGTAAAAGATAAAAATGATGTACCTGATCTCTTAAACAAATTAAAAGAAGATGGAGATATTATTGTAACAATGGGTGCCGGAGATATTTGGAAATACGGTGACCAGTTTGTTGAAATGCTAAATAACAAGAACTAAATGTATGAAAATAAAAAAAATATATTCTCAATTGTGTTATTCAGCTTACTGTCAATGGCAATTTTGCTGCTTATTATTTTTAACCCAAAGAAAAAAACAGGAGACAATATTAAAATGATTAAAATTACAGGAAACAAGTTGATGTCTTCAGAAGAATACAAAAATTTTATTGAAAGTAACAAGACAAAAATAAATCAGGCTTTCAATCTCTCAGTACTTAAGGATAATGTATTAAAACATCCTTATGTAGAAAATGCGGACATAGAATTTGTAGGAGAAGAAAAAGCAGTGGTAAATATTCAAGAAAAGAAAATCTCTGCAATACTACTACACAAAGGTGAGCCGTTATTTTTAACCGATGAATTTGAAGTATTGCCAATATTATCTAATTCAAGATTTTCTTCAATACCAATTATTAGTAATCCCAAAGATTTAGATGAAGTAAAAGCATTTACAATTATGAAGTCGACAGATATCTCTGATGCTTATAGGATTTTTGATGCCATTAGATATACAGATAGAAAAATGTTGATGAGTTTGTCAGAAATAAATATGAGAAACGGTGGTGATATCATCCTAACATTCTCCGGCATTAAGCAACCCGTAATTTTTGGTAGAGGATCAACAGCAAGAAAAATAATTTATTTAGAAATGCTATGGCAAGGATTATTAAAAGGTGAAACGTTGGTTAACAATAGTAGTTATATCGATTTAAGATTTGCAAATGAAATATATGTCGGCAAGTGATTTAATAAAGGTTGAACAATGAAAAAAAATAGTAAAATAATAGCTGGTTTGGACCTTGGTACAACAAAGGTTTGTGCTGTTATTGCCGAAGAACTTGATAACGGTGTTCTTGATATTTTAGGTTTCGGTGTAGCACCTTCGGTAGGATTAAATAAAGGATTAGTTGCTAATATTGGTAAAACAGCTGAAGCAATTAAAGAAGCAATGGAAATTGCATCTAACAGGGCCGGAGTTAGTATCAGTGTAGTTAATGTTGGTGTGGCAGGTGAACACATTACAAGCATGAGACACCGAAATTATGTTACGATAAGCAATGAAGATAAGGAAATAACAAAAGAAGATTTGGATAGACTAATTGCTGATGTAAGAACTATTAGAATACCTTCAGACAGACAAATACTTCATATTATTCCCGAAGAATTTTCAATAGACCATCAAGGTGGAATTGAAAATCCAATTGGTATGTCAGGCTCTAGACTAGAAGCTACTAATCATATTGTTTTAGCTTCCGTACCGGCACTAATGAACATAAAAAAATCTGTTGAAAGAGCCGGGTTAACAATTCAGGATTATGTTTTACAACCAATTGCATCCAGCTCATCAGTTCTTGAAGAAAATGAAAAAGATTTGGGTATTGCATTAATTGATATCGGTGGAGGTACTACAGACATAGCTATTTTCCATAATAAGGCTATAAAGCACACAAAAGTTATAGGTATAGCAGGCAACCAGGTAACAAATGATGTTAGAGAATCTTTAGGTGTTGTTTCTGCTCAAGCTGAATTACTGAAAAGAGATTATGGTTATGCAACGGAGAATGCAATAATAAAAGATGAAGATATTTTAATTAAAGGTGTTGGTGCAAGAGGTAATACAAAAATTCCAATAACACTTTTAACACAGATTATAAGCTTAAGAATGAGAGAACTATTCACACTTGTTGATAATGAAATGAGAAATGCAGGGTATAAACACAAAATAAAAGCAGGTGTTGTTTTAACAGGTGGTGGTTCATTATTAAAAGGATGCACGGAATTAGCACAAGAAGTTTTAGGACTTCCTGTTAGGATTGGTGTTCCACAATCACTCGGAGCAGGTTTATCAAACGAAATTGAAAGTCCGGAATTTGCTACTGTAGCAGGATTAATAAGAGGTATACCCGGTGGCAAATCAAGTGAATATCAAAGTTTAATAAAAACAAAGAAGAAAAAAGGAAATACACCTATTTCAAAATTTGTAAAAAGAGTAAAAGATATTTTTGATGAATTATAAACTAACTAAATAGAGAGGTAAAACCATGTCTAAATTTGCAACAATCGATAGGGGAATTCCTATGTCGGCTATCCTTAAAGTAGTGGGTGTCGGAGGTGGCGGATGTAATGCTATCGAAAGCATGATTAATAGAGGACTGACAGGCGTAGAGTATGTTGCAGTAAATACTGATGCTCAAGTACTACATAACAGTAGTGCAACACATAAAATTCAAGTCGGTTCTAATATAACAAGAGGTCTCGGCGCAGGTGCTGATCCTAATGTTGGAAGAAAATCTATAGAGGAAGATAGAGAAAAACTTTCTGACGTTCTTGCCGGAAGTGATATGGTTTTTATTACTGCTGGAATGGGAGGAGGTACAGGTACAGGGGGTGCTCCTGTAATTGCTTCAATTGCACAATCAACCGGAGCATTAGTTGTTGCAATAGTTACCAAGCCATTTAAATGGGAAGGTAAA
>PFGS01000098.1:8259-8401 GCA_002783525.1 Ignavibacteriales bacterium CG12_big_fil_rev_8_21_14_0_65_30_8
TTAAGACAACATGTTGATAGCTTAATTGTAATTCCGAATGAAAGATTATTGAGTATACTGGATACAAATATAAATGCATTTGATGCTTTTGATAAACCAAATGAAGTACTGTATGAAGCAACAAGAGGAATTGCAGATATAA
>PFGS01000095.1 GCA_002783525.1 Ignavibacteriales bacterium CG12_big_fil_rev_8_21_14_0_65_30_8
AGCTTTAGTAGTAAATCCTTTTTCAATAGCAATTTTATCAGCTTTTTCAGTTGTTAAAACTGTGTAAGCTTGGGCATGTTTACTATTTTCCCAAATTTTTAATTGTTCACCATCTTTTGCTTTTTTATGGCACATTCCACATTTTTTTACACCAACATATTCTAATGACTTAGATTGAGCAAACATCATTGGAGCTGCAAAAAAAATTGCCAGTATTAAAATTTTCTTTAGCATTTTTCCCTCTGAATTTTAATTAAAAAATAATTTTTTGAATAAAAAAATAATTTAACAGTTGTAATCTACAAAAAGATGTAGATAATTCAATTTTTTAGACAATAGTAACAATTTATAGACCAAAGTATATTAGTCTAAAAACAACGAAATTAAGCTGAAAATAAGATTTTTAAAATCAAGGAATAGACATTTGCTGTCTAATATTCTCAACACAGGGAAATATTTTTTTTGTATATCAAGAATTAGAAAAAGATGGGCAATAAAATATTTATAGACATAATTAAATTCAGTCTCATTTTGGTAATCAAATAATTCTAAAATTGTTCAAAAATAAACTTTTTAAGTGGCATATCTATTGAACGATGTATGTGATATGTATACCTTAACTAAAAATAGAATTCTTATAATTCTAATTTTTTTATTGATTTTTAACCATTTCAGCTTTGCTGATTATGCAAACGAAGGTGGTTACACAAATAAATTTTCGTTTTCCAAAGGGGAAACAGTAAAATTTTATATCTCAACTTCAGAACAATCTTACCAATTAAAAATTTACAAATTAGGAATAAATGCTGGATTAGTTTATACTTCTTCATTTTTACAGGGCGGACTTCAATCAACACCATCAGATGCTTATAAAAATGGATGTAATTGGAATAAAAGTTTTGAACTAATTATCCCAAACAATTGGGAATCCGGGGTTTACAAAGCAACATTTCCTTTTTCTGATCAATATTATAATAATAGCGGTGAAATAATTTTTATTGTAAAAAATAATACTCTTGGTTCATATTCAAAAATTGGAGTGATATTAACTGTAAATAATTGGAATGCATATAATAATTTTGGCGGGAAAAGTTCATATGATTATAATTCAACAAATAATCAAAAATCTTTTAAAGTTTCGTTTGACAGACCTTTTACTCATAGCAGTTTAAATGATTTTCACGATTGGGCAGAAAATTTAATTAAATGGATGAGCACTGAAAATATTTTAGCTGAATATATAACCAATGTGGATATTTATCAAAACCCGAATTTGCTTTCAAATTATGATGTTATAATTGATGTTGGTCACGATGAGTATGTAACACTTCAGGAAAGAGATCAAGTGCAAAGTTTTGTAAATAATGGCGGTAGATTAATGATTTTATCAGGCAACACATATTGGTGGCAGGTAAGATTAGAAGATAATGAAAGAACAATGGTTTGTTATAAAGATCCGGATAAGGATCCAATGTTGAATATAAATAATGAAATAGTAACCACTCGATGGTATGATTATCCTGTCTATAATCCTGAAACAAAAATTACAGGTGTAACTTTCAGAGAAGGTGGAATTGTAAATTATGAGGACGGCACATTATCCAAAAATCAAGGTTATGGAGATTATGCTGTTTATAATTCACATTACTGGGTATATAATGGAACCGGATTAAAAGACGGTGATGAATTTGGATATGATGCCAGCATTGTAGGTGCTGAAGTTGATGGAAATGATTTTACTTGGCAGAACGGAATTCCTACTGTTACCGGTAATGACAAAGCACCAACAAATTTTAGAATTCTTGGTTTATCTCCAGCTGTCAATCTAGAAGATTATCCAAACGGTCACGGAGTTATGGGTTTATATCATACACAAAATCGTGGTGCTGTTTTTACCGCATCAACTCTTAACTGGGCAAAAGGATTACCAAATGATGTTTATGTACAAAAAATTACTAAAAATATAATTGAACAATTTTTAAAGAATACTTTCCCGCCTGAAATTATTTCATGGTTACCGGGTAAAACTATTTCAAAAACAATAAACAAAGAATCAGTTTTTTTAAATGATAGAAATAATATCAGTCTTTCAGAACCATCTTTAAATTTTCATATAAATGCGGTTGATCCAAACGGTGAAACCATTAATTATTTATGGAAAATAAATGG
This sequence comes from Ignavibacteriales bacterium CG12_big_fil_rev_8_21_14_0_65_30_8, assembly GCA_002783525.1. Classification (GTDB taxonomy): domain Bacteria; phylum Bacteroidota; class Ignavibacteria; order Ignavibacteriales; family Ignavibacteriaceae. The sequence continues at coordinate 2,170 of PFGS01000095.1, forward strand.
AAATGAAATTAGTAATTCTAATTCAGCAGATTTTGTTTTTAATAATACTGGACCTTCAGGAAATTATATTATTACTGCGGTAGTTTCAAATTCAACTGATACGTCAAAAATTAGTTGGCGAGTTACAACTGAAAATAATATTACATATTATTCAGTATCAGGCAAAGTTACTTACGATAATACAAGTTCAACTCCTCTGAAAAATATTACTGTTAAATTAACTCCTATTAGCGGAGGCAATGATCTAACAGTGCTAACAGATGAAAATGGAAATTATAGTTTCAATAATGTTATTGCCGGTAATTATAATTTGACAGCCTCTTCTTCTTTACAATTAAATTCCTCTCTTGTAAATGCAACCGATGCATTAATTACAACCAGATATTTTGCAAGTTTAGTTTCACTAACAACGCTAAGAATTTCAGCAGCAGATGTTAATAATTCAGGCGATGTAAATTCAACAGATGCTTTACTAATTGTTAGAAGATTCGCAAACTTGATTACAGAATTTTCAAAACCGGATTGGATATTTGAAACTAAACAAATCACTGTAGATAATTCAAATTTATCATTACAAAACTTGAAAGGAATAATTGCTGGAGATGTAGATGGTTCTGTAACTGGTCCTTTTGAATAACTAGTTAGTTGAGTTATTTAACCTTTTGTCGAAAATCTGATAGGCATTAATTGATTGGTTTAGAGATATATTCCTAAACTGATACATTTTAATACAAACAAAGTCTCTATTTTAGATTATAAATTAACTTTTCTATGGCATATAACTTGTTTATATATAGAAGTTAAAAAAGAGGACAAAATTGCACAAATTTAAACTGATTTTAATCTTATCGATACAAATTCTATTTACTAATCTAAGTTTATCACAAAATATTGTAATAAATGAGGTAATGTCTTCAAATTCTACTTCATTTAAAGATAATAATGGAAATTACTCCGATTGGCTGGAGATATATAATAATTCAGATGTTTCTGTAAATTTAAATGGATACGGACTAACAGATGATGATCTACTACCTTTTAAATGGATATTTCCAAATGTTACATTAGGTGCTCACCAATTTTTAATTGTATTTGCTTCCGGAACTTCAAATATATCCGATATACAAAATTTACATGCAAATTTTAAAATTAGTCAGTCAGGTGAACCCATAACTTTAACATCTCCTGGTGGAACATTAGTTGACCATATGGTTTCTACGGTTATACCTCCTAATGTTTCTTTGGGCAGACAACCAGATGGAAGTCCAAATTGGTTGTACTTTTCAAACGGAGAAGAAACACCTGGAAGTTCAAATAATAATTCTTCAGGAGCAGCAGGATTAACAAGTCCGCCAATATTTTCTGTTAACGGAGGATTTTATTCGGGTTCAGTAACAGTATCATTGATTTTATCAGCACTGCAAACAACAATTCGTTATACTATTGATGGTTCTGAACCGACAGAGCAATCACCAGTATATAGTTCATCATTAACTTTTACAAAAACAACTGTAGTTAGAGCAAAGGCTTATCAAGCCGGAAAACTACCAAGCAGAACAATTACAAATTCATATTTAATTAATGAAAGAAATAATCTTCCTGTAATTTCAATCTCTACTGATCCTGCAAACTTTTTTGATGAAAATATAGGAATTTATGTGTCGGGTCCTGTTGCAAATCCACCTAATCCGAGCGATCCTGATAAAAGAGCAAATTTCTGGCAAGATTGGGAAAGACCAATTCATATTGAAATGTATGAACCTGATGGTACGCAAGGATTTAGCATTGATGCTGGAATAAAAATACATGGTGGTTATTCAAGAGAATATTTACAAAAATCAATGGCAATTCATGCTCGAGGTAAATATGGATACAGCGAAATAAATTATAAGATCTTTCCCGACTTATCCATTGATAAATTTAAATCTCTTGTACTAAGAAGTTCAGGTCAAGATTGGAATAACTCTATGATTAGAGACGGAATGATTGAAAGCTTGGTTAAAGAAACGGGATTAGATATTAGAGCATACAGACCTGCAGTATTATATCTTGATGGCGAATATTGGGGAATATTTAACATAAGAGAAAAAGAAAATGAACATTATTTAGCTTCTCATCATGGTGTTGATCCGAATAATGTAACAAGACTTGAGTTGAATGGGGAAATTAAACAAGGAGATCCAGCAGATTATAATGCGATGTATAATTTTATAAAAAATAATAATATGTCTGTAACATCAAATTATGAATATGTAAAAACCCAAATGGATGTAAATAATTTCATTTCTTACATGGTTTCTGAAATTTATTTTAATAATGTTGATTGGCCGGGAAGCAATATTAAATATTGGAAAAGTAATACTCCTGATGGTAAATGGAGATGGATTCTAATGGACACTGATTTTGGATTTGGACTTTATGATTATGATAATACAGGAGCACCAGAGGACGGTTACAAACATCAAACTTTAGATTTTGCAACAACAGCAAATGGTTCAAGCTGGCCTAATCCTCCTTGGTCAACGGTATTATTAAGGAAGTTATTAGATAACCAGGACTTTAAAACAAATTTTATTAATACTTTTGCTGACTACTCAAACACTTATTTTACTCCACAAAGAGTAGTTGATAGAATCACTCAAATGAAGACTGCTATTGAAGCTGAGATGCCTTATCATTTAGAAAAATGGCACACAAATCCTGTAAGTAATTATAAACTCTATCCTGAAACTATGTCTGATTGGCATAGCAATATTCAAACAATGATTGATTTTGCAAATAACAGATTACCTTATATAAGAAATAATTATGTAAGTAAATTTAATTTAAGTGGAACGTCAAATGTTACACTTTTAGTAAATCAACCCAATTATGGTAAAGTAAAAATTAATTCTGTAATGGTTGAACAATCAAATTGGAGTGGTGTTTATTTTAATGATGTACCTATTACCATTGAAGCAATTCCGGCCCATGGCTATAAATTTGTGGGTTGGAGCGGAGCATCTACATCAACTTCAAACATTATAACTTTATCATTGACTAATGATGTAAGTTTAACTGCTAACTTTGAGTTGGTATCGAACACTGCTTACTCTGTTTCTGGTAATGTTACTTATGATAATAATAATTCAGGTCCGCTGCCAAACGTAACTGTAAAATTAACACCTACAACAGGGGGGAATAGTCTAACAACATTAACAGATGCCGGTGGTAATTACAATTTTAATAATGTTGCTTCAGGTACTTATAATTTAACAGCAGTTTCTACTGCTGCTTTTCCATCTACTTATGTAAATGCAACAGATGCACTTATAACAGCCAGATATTTTACGGGTTTAGTGACTATAAATCCTTTAAGAATTTTAGCAGCAGATGTAGATAATTCAGGTGGTGTTAATGCTACAGACGCATTGGTTATTCTAAGAAAATTTACAAATCTAATTTCAGGATTTACAAAACCAAATTGGACCTTTGAAACCAAACAAATCACAATTACAAATGTAAATTTAAGTGCAGAAAATCTAAAAGGAATTATAACTGGTGATATAGATGGTTCAGCCAGTGGACCTTTTTAACATTCTAATTGTCGAATTATTTAACCGCTCGTCGAAAAAGTAAAAAATTCTAAATATTCTCACATTGATTTATAAAGAGAAATAGTCCTATTCTGATACAAATAACCAATAAAAAAACCCTCTAATTGGATCAAAATCAAACATTTCTATGGCATATATATTGTTTATTAGTAGAAGATAAAAATAAGGGTTAACAATGAAAAAGATTCTATTACTTTTTTCTTTTGCAATATTATTTAACGCATTTACATTTGGACAAGCATCAGTTAGTTTACCGGATATAACCGCTACACCAGGTTCAGACATAAGTGTTCCTATTGATGTTACAGGGTTTAGTAATTTAGGTGCAATTAGCTTAATAATAAACTATGATCCGAATGTAATAACATTTCAATCAAATCCTGATCCAATAACAGCAGGTAATTTTTTTATTAATGATATAAATGGACAAATTAGAATAGGTTGGTTTGGAACAACACCTTTAAATATAACAGACGGTGTATTATTACATTTGAATTTTAATTATTTGGGAGGTACAACAAATCTTGAATTTGTTGAAACTACATCTACTTCAATTGCAAATACTGAAGGTGCTGGTATTCCTACAACATATAAAAACGGTAGCGTATCATCTCCTACAACTCTACCACAAACAGGCTCTATAGGAGATTATGTTTGGAATGATTTAGATAGTAATGGTATTCAAAGAGATAAAACTTTAGAACCACCATTAGAAAATGTAACTGTAAAATTATTTGATGTAGATGCAGATCCAACTTTAGCAAATCCGCCTTTACAGGAAACTGTAACAGATTCAAATGGTAATTATCAGTTTTCAAATTTATTTGCAGGAAATTATAAAGTTAAGTTTGAACTATTAGATGGTTATGTATTCAGTCCTAAAAAAGTTAATTATCCTACTTCACAAAACGGTGATTCGGATGCAGACTCACTTTCAGGTCTTTCAGATGTAATTGCTTTAAGTGATAGTGAGCATATTTACGGAATTGATGCCGGAATGTATGTATCAATTTCAGATCCAATGGCTGGTTCGATTGAAGGTCTTGTTTGGGACGATGGTATAGGGGGTAATGGAATATTTGATGGTCTTGGAATAGAATCAGGAATAAGTGGCGTAAGTGTAAATATAATAAAAGTAAGTAATAATCCTGGATATTCTGCAAGCACAACAACAGACAATAATGGTAATTACAAATTTGAAAATTTAAGTCCAGGAGGTTATGAAGTTACATTTACTTTACCAAGTGGATATAGTTTTGCAAATAATAATACAAGTTTACATACCATAACATTAAATGAAGGAGATAATGTTAAAGATATAAATGCCGGAATGTTTTATACCCCTCCACCGCCGGTTTATGCTTCTGTTGGTGATTTCGTTTGGGAAGATATAAATAAGGACGGTATTCAAGATAATGGTGAACTAGGAATTAAAGATGTAGTTGTAAAATTACTTGATGCAAACAATAGTGATGCTGAATTATTTACAACCGCTACAGATAATCAAGGGAAATATAGTTTTAACAATGTACCAGCTGGTAGTTATAAAGTATCGTTTACTTTACCTACTGCTAATTATTTTTTCAGTCCTAAAAATGCAAGTACTTCTACAGATGCAAATAATTCAGATGTAGATCCTTCAACCGGTATTACTGATGCATTTACTCTAAATGAAGGAGATGCCTTAACTAATATTGATGCCGGAATGTATGATCCTCCACCGGTTGTAAGTACACCTGATCCTACTATTACTGTTAGTGATGGTGTAGAAGTTTCTCCTGATTCAGGATTGACTACAACTTATACTATAAATTATGGTAATGATGGCTCTGCTGATTTATTAAATTCAAATATTACTGCCACAATACCAACAGGCTATTCTTATGTATCAAGCAATGGAGGTATTTCATCTGCTGAAACTTCTACTAATATAGTAGAGTTTCAAATAGGAACTATAGCTATGAATACCAGCGGTAGTGTTACACTTATTGTTAAAGTAACTAATATTGAATCAGATTACTTATTGTATGTAGAGTTAAATGGTATAGATAATAATATACCAACTCCAAATAGTTACACGGCTTCTGCAAAAGATTTAAATCTTTATGATGAAACCAGCGGTGGCGGAGATGCTGGACTAGAATCAAAAGGCGATTTAGCTGCATTATTATTAAAGAGACAATTATTAATAAGATACGAAAGAACAACTCCAATGCTTGCTGTTAATAAGTCTAATTCTATTTCAGCTCAGCATAATTTAGAAGAATTCTATCCTGTAACTGGTCCG
>PFGS01000193.1:0-7638 GCA_002783525.1 Ignavibacteriales bacterium CG12_big_fil_rev_8_21_14_0_65_30_8
GGAAGTTATCTCTACAGGGAGAGGGGCTTGAGCCCAAGATGTTGCAACTCTTAGTCCATCAATTTCTTCATCCCCTGAGGAAGTTCTTTGCAAAAACTGAAATCCTCCAAGGCTAGTAGCATCAGATCCACTTGAAATTTGAACATCAGAAGTAGGCTCACTCCCACTAAATGATGGATTAACCCATAAATTAACAGCATCATCACCGCTTTGAAAAACATAATTAACTACAATTAAATATGTAGTGTTCGTATTAAGGTTTGTTCCATACCATGTTAAACTTGTTGAGCTAGATTTAGCTAACCCAATTGAATAAGTGGAGGAAGTAACTTGTTTTATATACACATAAGCCCTTTTAATACTTCCTGAAGTATCCCTAAAAGATGCAAAATAATCACCTGTTACATCCAGGTTTGTAGTAGATGTAACATTTAACAAAAAAGATGCATAAACGGAATTATCGTTCCCAGTAATTTCAGAAAAATAGGTGAGCACCCCTGACCTTATTGCACCACCATCTAAAGCTATCATATTACCTACTCCATTTCCTGAGGAATAACCAGAATAGGTCAAATTACCTGAAATTACTTCTATATCAACACTACCATTTGGATCTTCTGTCCAATTACTAGTAACGGAAGTAAGTGTACCAGTACTATAATTAAATTCTTCAGTTAATAGTTGAGGAAAAGTTTGGTTAGTGAAGATGAGAAATAAGGTTACAGTAAAATTCGCAAGTATTCTAAGGTTTTTCATAAAATAACCCCATATTTATTAAAAAAACTAATCTAACTATAATACAGTATTTAGAATAAAAATTAATTTAACAATAATGTTAAAAAATACCAATTTGAAATAAAGATCAGCTTAAAATATTTCTATTTTTATTTTCTTTGTATTTTTTTCGTGTTTCAATTTTTTGTAATTGCCTTTTTATAATTAGATCAGCAATTAATGGTGCTTTATAATCGTTAGTTGAATGAATTACATTTTTTATCTTTATTTCATTTATGTCTATTTGGTATAAAATCTTTAAAAGTCCGTCAAAATTTATCACCATTAATTCTGATATTTTTTCCGTTAAATAAATTTTAAACTCCTCAAGTGTGTTTAAATCAGCTTCGGGTAATAGTGAAAATTCTTTGTAGTTATAAAAATCAGATGAAACAGCTTTTTTTAATTGAGAAAGATTTTCTTTGTCTTCTTTCAATGTAAAAATTTATTTTTTGTTAATTAAATAAACAAACCTATAACAACCATAAACAACAAAAGGTGCAGTTAAGATATCTATAGTGTAATGAACATGCTGTAAAAGTAACGCGAAGGCAACAAGAACTGTACTGATCAAGAAAAACAATTTATATAATCTCTTTTCAATTATTAGAAAAAAGAGAAAAAGAGTGGCTGTATGTCCTGAAAAAAACAGATCCCGTAAAAGTGTTTCGCCCGTGCCAAATAATTCTATAAAAGGATCGTGAAGTGGAATAATACCAACAGGTGGATCTAAAGGAAGTAAAAACATAAAACAAAATCTTAATAAAAGTACTGCTGTATATATTTGAAAAGCTATAGTGAATTGTTTAGGAGACTTTATTAATAAAAAAAGTCCAGATAAAACTGTGAGGTAAATTAGAAAAAAAATAAAATAAGTAAGATCAGTTGAACTAAGAAAATTTAATATAGGATCATTTATTGTAAAGCCAACTCTCGATTCATTATAAGTCAAAAATCTTGTAAAGATAGATGTAATAAGAGCAAAAAGTAAAAAAGTAACTATAAATTGAGTTGTGAAATTCTTTTCTTTAAAAGAATCTTTCCAAGTTTTTAGTAATTTATTTCCTTTCATTTTCTCTCTTCGCAAAGCTCTATTAAAACTCCATTAGCTGATTTTGGATGAATAAAAGCTATGTCTAAATTATCAGCACCCTGTTTGGGTTTTTCATCAATAAGCTTTATTTGTTGATTAGAAATTTCATTTAAAGATGAATTTAATCCTTCAACTGAATAAGCAATATGATGTAGTCCCTCTCCCTTTTTTTCAATAAATTTTCCTATTGGTCCATCATTATCAGTAGTTTCAAGTAATTCTATTTTTGTTTCTCCAACCTTTAAAAAAGCAGTTTTTACTTTTTGATCTTTTACTTCTTCAATTTTATAGCATTTTAACCCCAGAACAGATTCATAAAATTCGATTGTTTTTTTTAGATCTTTAACTGCAATCCCAATATGTTCAATTTTTTTAATTTTCATTTATAGCCTTTAGAAAATATTTTAAATAATAACATTTTCTTTATATTCACCAAAAACTTCTCTTAAAGAATCACAAATCTCGCCAATGGTTGCATACTCTTTTACGCAATCAATTATAAAAGGAAGAAGATTATCATTTCCCTTTGCAGTATCTGAAAGTTTTTTAAGTGATATATCAACTGCATCATTATTTCTTTTCATTTTAACTGAAGAAAGAAAATTTATTTGTTCCTCCTGAATTTTCTCGTTCATTTTTAATAATTCAGGTTTTGTTTTTTCTGCTTCTGTAAATTTATTAACACCAACAATAATTTTTTCACCTGATTCAATTTCCTTTTCATATTCGTAAGCGGCTTTTTGTATTTCACCCTGTATATAACCTGATTCAATTGCACTTATCACTCCGCCTAATGAATCTATTTTATCTATATATTTTTTTGCTTTATTTTCAATTTGGTTTGTCATTTCTTCAATAAAATAAGAACCTGCAAGAGGATCAATAGTGTTTGCAACTCCACTTTCGTGTGCAACAATTTGCTGTGTACGTAATGCTGTTCTAACTGAATCTTCCGTGGGTAATGCAAGTGCTTCATCTTTAGAATTTGTATGAAGACTTTGTGTTCCGCCGAGTACTGCTGCTAAAGTCTGTATCGTTACTCTTGCAATGTTGTTATCAATTTGCTGAGCCGTAAGTGTTGAGCCCGCTGTTTGTGAATGAAATCTTAGCATCATCGATCTTTCATTTTTAGCTTTAAATCTTTCTTTCATGATTTTAGCCCAGAGTCTGCGGGCTGCTCTGAATTTTGCAACCTCTTCGAGCAGATCATTATGTGAATTAAAGAAAAATGAAAGCTGTCCGGCAAAATCATCAATATCTAATCCTGCTTTTATTGCCGCATCAACATATGTTATTCCGTTTGCTAATGTAAAACCCACTTCTTGTGCTGCTGTAGAGCCTGCTTCCCTTATGTGATAACCTGAAATTGAAATTGTATTCCATTTGGGTACTTTTTTCGCACAAAATTTAAATATATCTGTTATAATTCTCATTGAAGGAGTTGGAGGGAAAATATAAGTTCCCCTTGCAATATATTCTTTTAAAATATCATTTTGTATTGTACCGTTTATCTTATCTAAAGAAACTCCTTTTTTTTCTGCAACAACAATATACATTGCCAGCAGAATTGCAGCAGTAGAGTTTATCGTCATTGAAGTAGAGATTTTATCAAGAGGAATTTGATCAAAAAGAATTTCCATATCAGCAAGAGTATCTATTGCAACCCCCACTTTTCCAACTTCACCGAAAGCTAATTCAGAATCACTGTCATAACCAATTTGTGTTGGAAGATCAAAAGCAACAGAAAGACCAGTAGTACCTTGTGATAATAAATATCTATAACGATTATTTGATTCTTTAGCAGTTCCAAATCCTGCATATTGCCTCATAGTCCATAATTTTCCCCTATACATTGTTGGTTGTATTCCGCGAGTGTATGGAAATTCACCTGGGAAAGATATTTCATTAATATATTTTTTTTTCTGTTCTTCTGAAAAAGTATATAATGGTTTTACTTCTTCAAAAGAAACTGTTTCAAACTTTTCTTTTCTTTCCGGTTTTTTTTTAATAAAAGGATTATAAATTTCCTTCCACCATTTTTGAAAAGCCTTATTTATTTCATTTTTAATGTTACTCAAGCGGCAATAATCCAAATTATCTTTTAATGGTTAAAAAATTTAAGTAAATCTAATTTGTTTTTAAAGCTGAAAAATTAAATGAGAGGTAATAAATAAAAGAATCTAATTTATTAATTCATTTAATGAATTAAGGAATTTTTCTTTAGTGAAGGGTTTAATTAAGAATTTATCGGCACCAGCATCAAGAAAACTTTGATATTTACTCTGAACAAATTCACTGGAAAGTACAAATATTGGTCTTTTTAATGGATCATTTTTCTTTATGTCTTTACAAATCAATAATCCCTGTTCCCATCTGTGGGGATTCACATCAAAGATTATAACTTTATAATCGTCTTTCTTTAAGTCGTCAAGATTAAAATCTCTAAATGTATAAGATACTATTGAGTATTTCTTTTTTAGAAATGCATTTAGCAGTTCAGGTGATTCTCCTGAATCATCAACCATAAATATTTTAGGATTTTTGTCTTCAACAACTGAAGCTTCATTTTCTTTTTTCTCTTCTTTAACCTTCTTAGATGATAAAGGAATTGTAAAAGTAAATGTTGAACCAACACCTTTAATACTGTCAACTAAAAGTGAACCTCCCATTTTTTCAATATATCTTTTAGTAAGAGCAAGACCCAATCCGTTGCCTTCATAAGTTCTGCCAATTTCTAGATCTTCCTGACTAAAAGGTCTGAATAAATGGTCCATATATTCATTTGAAATACCTATACCCGAATCACTTATTTTTACCAAGACAAGACTTTTTTCTTTAAGTATTGTTGTCTCAATTTCAACAAACCCTTTTTGAGTGAACTTAATTGCATTCTCTAAGAGATTTTCCATTACATTTTGCAAACACTGTATATCAACATTAACATGAATTGGTGTTTCGCTTAGATTTGATTTTATATCTAAATTCTTGCTTTTTGCCTTTTCTTCAAATAATGTAATACTGTTTTTTAAATAAGTGTTAAGATCAACTACTTCCATCGATATTTTATACGAACCTGATTCCAGCTGAGCAAAGTCTAACATTTGCGATAAACTTCTGAATAGTCTTTCACTTCCGCTTTGTAAATTATCCAGATAGATCTTATCATCAGCAGATATTTTTTCACCCAGACTTTCTCTTATGAGTGAAGCATAACCAAGTATTACATTTAATGGAGTTCTAAGTTCGTGAGATAAAACACTTAAAAAAGTATCTTTTAATCTTTCTAATTCTTTTGAATTATCATATGCAGTTGAAATTTCTTTTAGAGTAAGTACAGTTTCTGTTTTATCTTCATGAAAAAAGACTACAAAACTATTTGAGTCAATACTAATGTAGAAAATTTTAGATCTGAAAATAGGAACGGTTATATTTTTATCTTTTAAAAGATCATCTGAATAATCATCAACAAAGCACTGATTCTTTTTACTGAGTACTTGATTTATTTTTTCCGCTATTCCATTTCTCTTTAGTTCAATATCGTTAAATACAGAGTAGCCTTTTAATTCCTCGAGATTGGTATTCCACTGAATTGCAAATGTTTGATTTAGATATACAATTTCGCCAGAATCATTAATTACCTGAATAGGAAAATGAATCGAATTATATAAAATTTCAAAACATTTTAAAGTAGAATTATCCATATTAACTATTAATAAAAGTTATTTCCATCTTTGTACCAATTTCCGTATCCACTAATTCTATACTACCTCCGTGCCTTTCCATAATACTTTTACATAAAAACAGACCATAACCCGGGTTCATTTGTGTTGGTAATTTGAAAAGATTATTTTTTAAAGTATCAGAAATACCCGGACCGTTATCGGCAACAATTAATTTTATAAAACTTCCTTCGGCGTAGGTTTTAATATTAATTATAGCATCGGCTTTTGCTTCAGCAGAATTAGAAAATAAATGTACAAGTAAATGTTCAATTTGCTCAGAGTCATATCTAAATATTGGTATTTTATTAAAGTCACTTTTAAAAGTAATTTTTAAAAATTTTCTCATCGCGGAAGAATATCTTATAACAGATTCTATTGTTTCATTTAGGTCACCGCTTTCTGTATTTAAAGTCAAAGCGGATGATTCAAGTAAAGCGTGAGCATATCTTTGAATTGTTCTAATACTGTCAATTGCTACTTTTGATTTTAATTTTAATCTGTCAAATAAAATTGATTTCTTACCAATATCTTCTACTTCAGTATCTTTTTCACTTTTTTCTATTTGCCTGTACAGGCTTTCTATTTCAAGTAAAGCCATATGCACAAGACCCTGGAGTTCGTGACCGATTTCAGAGTCTAAACTGGATTTAAGTGTTTTTCTTTCCGCTTGAATTAATTGAATATTTGCTTCATTCAAAGCATTATATGCTGATATTTGTCCGTCATAAAGCTGAGCATTTCTAATAGCAGTAGCTGCTTGCCCTGCCAATACTTCAAAAGTATCAGTTATATTTTGATCTTTAATTTTATGAATATGCGTACTGTCTACATAAATAACACCAATTTTTTTATCTTCAGTAAGTAAAGGTGAACATAGAATAGTCTGCAGTTCTAGATTCAAAATACTTTTACTCGAGTCAAGATTTGAATCGCTTTGAGCGCCTTCAATAAATTTTGATTGTCCGTTAAAGAAAACATCCTGCACAACAGTAGTACTTATTTGAAACATAGATTCACTTAAGTTATTACCAAGCCTATCCATTCCCAATTTATACTCAAGTTTATCTTCAGAATTTTTAAGAACTATAAAACCTCTTTCTGTTTCAGATATCTTAATGGCGTTTTTCAAAACTACTTCCAAAACGTTATCCATTATTAAAGTACTATTAATACTTTTAACAACATCCAGAATGGCTTCAAGATTTTTTACCTTGTTTAATTTACTATCACCGTATCCGGAATTTTGGTCGTCTATTTGAGATTTTAATTCAGCGAATTTCATTTTTTATTAATAACAAAAAAACCAATCAAATTTAACTTACAATTTTAATTCTTGATAAAATTAGGTTTTAATTTTTTTATGAAGAATAAAATTTAAAATTATTTAGACTCAAGAATTTCTTTTTTGACTTTATTTGCCATATCATTCATCTTCAACTGTTTAAATTGTTTTACAGCTAAATTAAAATATTTTTTGGCATCTTTTAATTTTTTAATGTCAACACATAATAAACCCAATTCATAATTTGTCTCAGCAAGATTTAATAAATTTTGAAGATCTGTGTTTATGCGTAAACTTGTTTGCAGATAATTTTCTGACATTTCATAATTTTTAGTACATCTTTTAATTACACCTTTTATCTTATAAATATCTGCAACAGAAAGTCTGTCATTTATTTTATGAGCAATTTCCATAGCCTTATCAGCAAAAACATCAGCAAGTTGAAAATCATTCAGTTTAGTGTAAATCAATGCTTTGTTCAAAAGAGCAACACACATTGGATTTAACACATCTGCTTTTTGAGAATACACAAAACTTTTATCAAAGAATTTTAATGCTAATTTGTAATCTCCTTTTTGAAGATAAAGAACACCAATATTTCCGGTAACTTCTGCTATTCTTCTTATATTGTTTTCTTTTTCAAAAATTATCAAAGCTCTTTGATAATAGTTATATGCTTCATCATATTTTTGGAGTATATTATTCAGTACACCCAAATTCATTTCCAGCATTCCATAAATTGATCTTTCTTTTTTAGGATTTACAAA
>PFGS01000193.1:7711-7853 GCA_002783525.1 Ignavibacteriales bacterium CG12_big_fil_rev_8_21_14_0_65_30_8
TTTTCACATTTAGCAATTCCTTTATTATCATTTTGCTCTACATAAATCTTTTTTGCTTTTTGAATATATCTTTTACTGTTTACCCAGTCTGCTTGTCTGCTGTAAATTTCACCGAGAGCTAACATAGAATGTGCAACAACAC
>PFGS01000158.1:0-5976 GCA_002783525.1 Ignavibacteriales bacterium CG12_big_fil_rev_8_21_14_0_65_30_8
CCATTCGGACAATATATATTCAAAATCTTCCATTATTGGATTAGCTAAAAGTTTGCTGCAATAATTTTCTACTTCTTCTTTAGCTTTTTTTTCGTCATTTACATCAACTGTAAATTCAATGTATTTCCCAATCCTTGTATTTTTAATATTTGTAAGACCTAAATTTTCTGCACCTTTTTCAACGGCAGTTCCCTGCGGATCTAAAATTGATGGTCTCCTTTTTATTGTTACTTGGGCTTTAAACATAATTACTCAAAAGATTTTTATTGGATACAAAAGTTCAATTATTTTTTTAACATAATTGTATTAAAGAGATGCTGAAAAATACCGAATACAATAAAGAAAACAAAGATGTAGAAAAAAGCTTTTCCGGAAGTAATAACAATTAATACACCTGCAATTAAATAAAATATAAACTGAAAGGGATGATGTTTGATGGAATCAACAGATATTTTTGGTATAGAATTATATTTAATTTTAGTTACCATCATTAAAGATAGAATTAAAATTAAAGGTATTATCACATCTTTAATATTTTCCTGAAAACCGAAAGTCGGTTCATAAAAAGTAAGAATTAGTGAAGAAATTGTAATGGCAGCCAATGGAATTGGGAGTCCGTAGAAAAATTCTTTATCAAAACCGACTAATTGAACATTGAATCTTGCAAGTCTGAATCCACCGGCGATCATAAACAGCGCACTGATGATCAGTCCTATATTATCATAATTATTTAAATATGTTGAATAAATTAAGAATGCCGGGGCAACACCGAAACTTACTACATCAGAAAGGGAATCTAACTGCACACCAAGTTTGCTGCTGGAATGTGTAAGTCTTGCAACAATTCCGTCAAGTGCATCAAACAAAGCTGCAGTAATAATCAACCAGGCTGCGTAAGTATAATCCCCTTGATTTGTATGAACTATAGACAGGAATCCGCAGAACATATTCATTGCTGTAAATAAATTCGGTATTACGGATCTGGTTACTCTAATTTGTATCATTTCTCTTTAGGGTATTCAAAAAGTATTGTTTCACCTGCTTTTACCATATCGCCTTTGTGTACTTTTGGAATCCATTTATTATTAACAACAACATCAGCTCTGCTCCCAAATTTTATCATCCCGAATCTACTGCCTATTTTTACTTCATCACCAATATCAATTTTATAAACAATCCTTCTTGCAATAAAACCGGCAACCTGTGTAAAAAAAACTTTCCCGAATTTTGAATTTATTCCTATCTCTGTCCTTTCATTTTTCTCGGAAGCTTTATCTTCAAAAGCTCTAATAAATTTCCCTTTAACATATTCTAAAAATTCAACTTTACCGTCAACAGGAATTCTATTAACATGTACATTCAATGGCGACATAAAAATAGAGATCTGAGTACCTTCTTCTTTTAAGTAATTGTTTTCTGAAACTTTTTTAACAAACAATACTTTACCGTCAGCCGGGGAAACAATTATATTTTCTGAATCTGGTGTTTTGCGTGCAGGATCTCTGAAAAAATTGATACTAAATATTATTAGAAAAAAAGGTATAATTATCAGAAGATAAAAAAGAATACCTGTTGTAAACATCAAACCGATTGCTAATAGCAGAAGTGAAATTGTAACAATAGTTAAAAAAGTAGAATATCCGTATTTAGTAATCATTTTAAATTAGTTTATCAGGTTTAGTATATAATCAGTGTAATTCCTGAGTTTTGCAGGTGTTTCTAATTTATACGGATCAAATTTTTTGTTTTTATTATTTGGGTCGAAAATTTTCAAACTTAAAGGGGTAAAGTCATTAACTAAGTAAATTTTATTTCTGTGCTCGCCAAACGAACAAGTTACTTCACCTAAAAAAACTCCTCTTCTTTCAAAAAAAGATCTTAAAACAGCATTTACTTTTGAGCAAATTCTATTTATAACTTTTAACTGTTCAAAGTTAATCAAATTAAATGAGATAAGGTGACTTTCAGAAACAAGTGTATTATTTCCTTTTCCAAAGTGATATTCATACAATGGAAGGTCTAAATGTTCTTTTTCTTTTTTACCAAATATTTTAGCGGTGCGTTTGTCAATATAATTTATAATCTTAATTGAAAAGTTAATGGGATTATATTTTATAAATTTTATTGTGTTTTTATCAATTAATTTTAAAGATGCCACAGGAACATGGTATGTTTTTAAATAATCCATGAAGTGAATATTTATTTTTGCAAAGTTTTCTCCGAGATTATTAAATTTTATTTTTTTTGATTTTCCATTTATAACATAATCCGGGAAATACTGGTTTAAATAATCTTCTGAATCTAATGGCAATGAAGGAGTTTTAAGTTCATTTTTCATAATTGATTATACTTATAAATACTGGAAAAATGGAAATGTTATTTAATAAAAAGAATAATTAAAAAAATAATGTACATAATGTCAATCCTTTATATTATATTTGTTCGAAAATAAACTAAATTTTAAGAAATAATTGTCAATTTGGAGGAAATTAATGAAAGGTGGAATGCAGGGTATGATGCAGCAAGTTCAAAAAATGCAGGAAGAAATGCAAAAAGTGCATGCAAAATTAGGTGGAATGGAAGTAAGTGCTGAAGCAGGAGGGGGAATGATAAAAGCAACAGCAAATGGAAACAAAGAAATTGTATCTATTGAAATTGATCCGCAAGTAATTGTAGCTGAAGATAAAGAAATTCTTGAGGATCTTGTAGTTGCAGCAGTAAATAAAGCTCTTCAATCAGCAGCTAAATTAACCGAAGAAGAAATGCAAAAAGTAACTAAAGGAATGATCCCCCCGGGATTAAATATTCCGGGAATGTAAAAGTGAAAATAGCCGAACCTTTGCAAATTGCTATTGAAGAATTAAGCAAGCTACCAAGCATTGGTAAAAAAACTGCACAAAGATTAGCAATTCATATCTTAAAAAGAGAAAATGATGAAGTTGAAAACTTTGTTAATGCAATTAAAGATCTAAAAACCAAACTTAGATTTTGCTCAAGATGTTATAACCTTTCAGTAAATGAATTGTGTGAAATATGTGAAAGTAATAAGCGAGATCATTCAGTTTTATGTGTTGTTGAAGAAGCTAGCGATGTAATTGCTATTGAAAATACAAATGAATTTAACGGAATTTATCACGTGATCGGGGGTTCACTTTCTCCACTTTCCGGAATTGGACCGGATGAATTAAAAATTAAAGAACTGATAAAACGATTTGAAAATGAAGATTTTAAAGAAGTAATTCTTGCACTTAATCCTGATACTGAAGGGGAGACTACAATACTTTACCTATCAAAATTATTAAAACCATTTGGAGTAAGAATTTCAAGAATTGCAAGAGGATTACCCGTTGGAGGTGATCTAGAGTTTGCAGATGAAGCAACTATTGGAAGAGCTGTTCTTGGTCGGATTGAAATATAATGGCAGAATGGTTTGAAAGTTGGTTTGAGAGCCAAGAATATTTAACACTTTATAAACACCGAGATGAAAAAGAAGCTCGCCTTTTAGTAAAATCCATCTTATCAATTATAAATATAAAAAAGGAAGCAAAAGTTCTTGATCTTGCCTGCGGTGCGGGAAGACACTCGATCGAATTTGCCAAAAAAGGTTTTGCAATAACGGCAGTAGATTTAAGTAAAAATCTACTTGATACAGCAAGAAAAAATGCAGAAGCATTAAATGTTAATATAGATCTTATTAGAGCTGATTTAAGACAATTTAAAATAGAAACAAAATTTGATCTGGTATTAAATCTATTTACAAGCTTCGGATATTTTGATACTGATGAAGAAAATTTTAAGATCTTTAAAACTGCATATAATCATTTAAAAGAAGATGGCTTTTTTGTTTTTGATTATTTCAATAAAATTTATTTGGAGAAAAATTTAATTAATGAATCCGTTCTTCCATTTGAAAAAGGTAAAATAATTCAAAAAAGAAAAATTGTTGACGGTAGAGTAGTTAAGGATATTATAATCCAGAAGAATGGAATGGAAAATGTTTTTCAGGAATCAGTAAAAATTTACGGTAAAGAAGAATTGATTGAGAATTTGAAAAAATTAAATTTTAATATTTTAAATATCTTTGGTTCTTTTGATAAAGCAGAGTTTGATGAGAATCTTTCTGATAGAATTATTATTATTGCTCAGAAATGAGGATAAAATTTTTAATATTAACTATTCTGTTTATTAGCGGTTGTGATATTTTTACAACAAGAGATGCCGAATCGCCAAACACTTCTCGTTCTAATTATCAAACTCCTGTAACACCTGATCTTTTAATCTCAAATTTTATAAATTCATTGAATGATAAAAATCTTGAAAATTATATGTCTTCATTTTCCGACCCCAATTTTACTAGCAAAATATTCACATTTTCGGCATCCAGTGCAGCAATCTCTCAATATCCATCGCTGGCAAATAATTGGAATGTAAGTAATGAGGAACAATATTTTAGTAATTTGATCACAAAAGTGTCAAGTGATCAGCCAATTACTTTGAACTTATCAAATATTTCTTCAAGTCCACAAGGAGATAGTTTATTTTATACTGCATCTTATTTTATAAATATTCCAAGCATTAGTGCAGAGATAGAATCAAATTATCAAGGTGAACTTAGATTTAGTATGATAAGGGATTCAAGAGCAATTTGGACAATTTATTTTTGGCAGGACACAAAGAACAGCGATCTGCCAAGTTGGAGTGAATTAAAAGGAAGACTTTATTAAAAAATTAGTATTAAATATATTTTTTGTTTTTATAATCATAAGTGGATGTAAAAATCCTTTTGCACCTAGATTGGATTTTTCCTCTGAAGATAATTCAAAAGGTCTTACCGACTTAACTACCATTGATGGTATATTTCAGAGTTTCCAATTTGCTTATAGCTTTAGGGACACCAGTATTTACGGAAAAATAGTCGGAGAAGATTTTATTTTTACATACAGAGATTATGAAAAAGGATTTGATGTTTCCTGGGGAAGAGA
This sequence comes from Ignavibacteriales bacterium CG12_big_fil_rev_8_21_14_0_65_30_8, assembly GCA_002783525.1. Lineage (GTDB taxonomy): Bacteria > Bacteroidota > Ignavibacteria > Ignavibacteriales > Ignavibacteriaceae. The sequence goes on from PFGS01000158.1 coordinate 4,983, forward strand.
TGATGAAATGAAAACAACTAACGGGCTATTTACTAATTCACAAAGATTAGATCTTATTTGGAATAATATTGTTTTATCAAATGTAGATTCTGTAAAAGCTACTATAGTAAGAGGATTTAATTTAACTGTAACTTTTAATCCAACGGATGTGGTTAGAATTGACGGGCGAGTAAATTTATCTTTAAAAAGAGATGATGCAACCCAAAATTGGAAAATGGTAAAATGGCTGGATGAGTCGAGTTTATAATTTATTTTTGTAAATTACTTCTTAATTAAATAACGATAATTAAAGTATGATATTTTTTTGGTTTAGAGAATCTTTCAAGTTAATCGGCAGAGCAAAAACTTCTTTTTTCCTTTCATTAATTTCCATGAGTATTTCATTAGCACTTATCAGTGCAGCAGTTTTGTCAGTCAGTATTTCTAATAATTTACAAGATAAATTAAAAAGTAGTTTGAATATTAATATCTTTTTAAAAGATACTATTTCTAAAACTGAAACAAATGCTTTGAAAAAAACAATTGCTAAAGAAGAATTCGTCCATTCTATAAATTATATTGATAAAGAAAAAGCAGCAGAAATATTTATAAAAGATACCGGCGAAGATTTTAGGAAACTGATCGATTATAATCCATTACCGGCTTCATTTACGGTAACTCTAAAATCTAAATTTGTTGATAGGGAATCGATTAAAAATATTACAGAGAAATTTTCTAAATTAAATGGTGTTGATGAAGTTACTATGAAATATGAGTATTTGTATAAATTAATTTATTATTTAAATAAGTTGAAGACTTATATTTTTATATTTGCTCTTGTTATATTCTTTATATCATTGTATATAGTTTACAGTACTATTCAGTTAGTAATTAATTCAAAGTATACAGAATTAAATACGATGAAATTAGTAGGCGCAAAACTAACAACTATTAAAATGCCGATTATTCTAAACGGATTTTTCATTGGAATATTTTCATCTCTAATTTTAATTAT
>PFGS01000158.1:6015-7863 GCA_002783525.1 Ignavibacteriales bacterium CG12_big_fil_rev_8_21_14_0_65_30_8
ACCACTTAGAGAGTTGTTCAGGTCAGAAGATAAAATTACTTTGATCGTTTTATCTTTATTAGGTCCTATTATTGGTATAGCAGTAAGTATAGTATCATTAAGAAAAATTACACTAAAATTCTAAAGAGGAGAAATATTGTCAATTAAAACTGTTGTTATTACCGGAGGAGCCGGTTTTTTAGGTTCTCATTTGTGCGACAAATTTATTAATGAAGGATTTAGAGTTATTTGTGTTGATAATTTAATTACCGGTAATTCAAAAAATATTGCACATCTTGCCGGCAATGAAAACTTCCTTTTTCTAAAACACGATGTTACTAATTATATTTTTATTCCGGGTGATGTAGATTATATTTTACATTTTGCATCTCCTGCTAGTCCTATTGATTATTTAAAATTACCAATTCAAACTTTAAAAGTTGGTGCTCTTGGTACACATAATGTTTTGGGATTAGCAAAAGAAAAAAATGCAAGAATGCTTTTAGCTTCTACTTCTGAAGTTTACGGCGATCCACTTGTCCATCCTCAGGAAGAAGGATATTATGGTAATGTAAATCCCATAGGATTTAGAGGAGTTTATGACGAAGCAAAACGATTTGCTGAAGCAATTACAATGGCCTATCACAGGTATCATTCAGTTGAGACTAGAATTGTAAGAATATTTAATACTTACGGTCCAAGAATGCGTCCTGATGACGGAAGAGCTTTACCTACTTTTGCAATGCAAGCATTAAAAAATGAAGACATAACAATTTTTGGTGATGGTTCACAAACAAGAAGTTTCTGTTATGTTTCGGATCTTGTTGATGGTATTTACAAGTTACTTTTTTCTGATGAAATTGAACCGGTAAATATTGGTAACCCTGATGAAATTACGATTAAAGAATTTGCCGAAGAAGTAATTGAAGTTACAAAATGCAAAAGTAAAATAATTTTTGAAGATCTTCCCCAAAATGATCCAAAAGTTAGACAGCCTAATATTGAAAAAGCAAAAAAATTGTTAAATTGGGTTCCCAATGTTAACAGGGAAGAAGGATTAAAGATTACAATTGAATATTTTAAAACATTGTTATAAAAAATAAGAGTTTAATATGTGCGGAATAGTAGGTTATATAGGTACTAAAGATTGTGTCCCACTTTTAATGAATGGTCTAAAAAGATTAGAATATAGGGGATATGATTCTGCAGGACTTGGATTAATTTCAAATGGAGAATCTCAGGTAATTAAAAGGAAAGGAAAAGTATCAGTTTTAGAAAAAGATCTATATCAGATTACAGTAAAACCAAATTTAGGCATTGCTCATACAAGATGGGCAACACACGGCGTACCTAATGAAGTAAATGCACATCCTCATTTTAATACTGATAAAACATTATTCGTTATTCATAATGGTATAATTGAAAATTATCTGACTATTAGAAAAGGTCTCCAGTCACTTGGGTATGATTTTATAACCGACACAGATTCTGAAGTTATTCCACAATTAATTGACAGTTTCCTTAAAAAAGGATATCCACTCGTCAAAGCAGTACATGCAGCATTAAGTAAAATAGAAGGAACTTACGGAATAGCAGTTGTCTATTCAAAAGAGCCTGATAAATTAATTGCAGCAAGAAAAGGTTCTCCATTACTAATTGGTGTAGGTAATAATGAAAACTTTGTTGCCTCCGATGCATCCGCAATTATTGCACACACCAAGCATGTTGTTTATTTGGAAGACGGAGAGATAGCAGAAATCTATCCAGATAAATTTTTAACAAGAACCTTGGATGAAGAAATAATCGATAAAGAAGTTCATAAAATTACAATGACACTTGATGAAATTGATAAAGGTGGTTATGACCATT
>PFGS01000137.1:0-3018 GCA_002783525.1 Ignavibacteriales bacterium CG12_big_fil_rev_8_21_14_0_65_30_8
AAAGGTGCAACAGCTGAAATGGTAAGATATAAACACGAAGATATGGATGATCTGGAAAGAGTGCTTAAAAAATTACCTGAAGATGCCGGTAAGTTAGTTGTAAGTGACGGTGTATTCAGCACCGGCGGTGAAATTGTGGATCTCCCTTCCCTAAATTCAATTGCAAAAAAATATAAAGCAAAAATTTTAATTGATGACGCACATGCTGTAGGAGTTATTGGTAAAGGAGGTAGAGGAACTGCTAGTGAATTCCATCTTGAAAATGAAATTGATCTAACTATGGGTACGTTCAGTAAAACTTTTGCATCTCTTGGCGGTTTTGTTGCAGGTGATACTAAAGTAATTGATTATATAAAACATATGGCTTCAGCATTAATTTTTAGTGCTTCTCCAACTCCTGCTTCAGTTGCATCAGCACTAGCTGCGTTAGATATTTTAGAAAAAGAACCGGAAAGAGTTGACAAACTTATTTATAATGCAAATTTTGTTAGAGATGGAATGAAAAATTTAGGCTTTACTGTTCTTGAAGGAAGAACTGCAATTGTACCGGTAATTGTTGGAAATGACAATTTGGCATTTAAGATGTGGAGAATTTTATATGATAAAGGTGTATTCGTAAATGTATTTATTTCTCCAGGTGTACCCGAAGGAAGACAAATGATGAGAACTAGTTATATGGCTACACACAATGAAGAACACTTATCAAAATTATTGGATGTATTTAAAGAAACAGGAAAAGAATTGGGTGTTATTTAAATAGTACTAATATTTTTTTTAAAAGCATACCAACACGGTATGCTTTTTTAATTTAAAAAGATAAAATATGAGTAATATAAAAATAGAGTTAGTATCTGATAAAAAGTCATTAATGAAATTTATAAAATTTCCTTGGGAAATTTATAAAGGAAATGAGTTTTGGGTTCCACCATTAATTTCAGACAGAAAAAAAATATTAGATAAAAACAAAAATCCTTTTTTTGAAAATGCCGAAGCTGATTATTTTTTAGCTTATAAGGATAATAAAATAGCTGGAAGAATTGCAGCAATAAAAAATGATCTGCACAACAAACACCACAATGAGAATATTGGTTTTTTTGGCTTCTTTGAATGTATTGACGATCAAAATGTAGCTGATGCATTATTTGATACTGTAAAGAATTGGTTACAGAAAAAAGGATTAAATGCTATGCGCGGGCCGGCTAATCCATCTAGTAATGACGAATATGGAATGTTACTAGAAGGATTTAACGATTCTCCAAGATTAATGATGCCTTATAATCCAAAATATTATTTAAGACTTTGTGAAAATTATGGCTTCAAAAAAGCTAAAGATCTTTATGCCTATAAACTTGAACACGAAAAAGTTGCTTCTTCCGGGAAATTAAAAAGAGTGGCAGAAATTGCTGCCAAAAGATCCGGCATAAAAATTACACAAATTAACCTCAAAAATTTTAAATCAGATTTGGAAAAAGTAAAATACATTTATAATAAAGCCTGGGCACCTAACTGGGGTTTTATTCCAATGACTGAAAAAGAAATTGACAATATTGCAAAAGAACTAAAACCATTAGTTGAGCCGTCATTAGTTTTATTTGGAGAAATAGATAATAAACTTGTAGGTTTTGCTTTAGTTATGTTGGACTATAATTATGTTTTGAAAAAAATGAACGGAAGAATATTCCCTTTTGGATTTATCAAACTATTTACTGAGAAAAAAAATATAAAATGGTCCAGAATATTAACTTTAGGTATAATACCTGAATACCAAAAAAGAGGACTTGATGCTGTTTTTTATTGGGATATTCTAATGAGAGCACATAAAATTGGTATAGACCTGGGCGAAGCCAGTTGGGTATTAGAAGATAATGAGATGATGAATCGCGGAGCTAAAGTAATGAAGGGTGAAATTTATAAACAGTATAGAATTTTTGATATCGCAATTTGATTATTATAATTTTATAGCTTCATCAAACTTAGCAGCATGAGCCGGATCTATTTTTTTCAATTTTATCAAAATACCTTCGGCATCTTGATAGCCTTTTAATTTTTCTATTATCTCACCAAATTTTGTATCAAAAAAAGTTTTCATTAAAACACTTCTCACATCTAATTTATCCTTGGCAGCATAAACTCTATCAATAAATTTAACTATGAGTCTTTGTGCTTCTTTTTTACTTATGCTATAATAATCAATCCCATAAAAATAATCGTAAAAACCTTCCCTAACAGGTCTGTATCTTTCATCTAATAATTCCTGTACCAATTTTCTTCTGCTATAAGATGAAGTTGTATTTAGCCATGAACTTGAGGCACCACCTGTCACTGCAAAATTTACAATATTTAAAGCTTTTGTAAAATAAGGTGATCCGGCAAGTTCTGCATATGAATCAAGATCAAAACCAATTAATACATTTGCATAAAAATCTAAAAAACTTGTTAACGGATCAAATGAAGTTTCATTCTGATAAAATGATTGACCTTCTTCGTATCTGAAAGTCCAGTTATTATCACTAACAGTCAGCATCCTTGTATAATTTGGTGATTTATATATTTCCCTTTGACTTGTTATAACAACTTGGGCAGCATAATTTACTTCATTAGAAGCAGAAGTAAAGAATATATCCATCGAACATTCGATTCTATTACCTTCCCACTCTCCGTTATAAAATTTAGTTTTATTCATATAGTCCTCAACACTACTCGCAAAATCATTTAGAAAATCTCTGTAGTATGTTTCCAGACTTTCTACATTTACTCTAACTTTACAATTTAATTCCTGAGCATTAATTATTGTTGAAAGAGCAAAAAAGACAAGTAATAAATATTTCATTTTTTTTAAAATTATTGTTGTAATTTATAATTTAATATATGAATTTAGCATTAAGTGTTCAATAAAAATTATTTTGTGAATGAAAAATATTATTTGTTTTTTTCTTTTTACATTAATTTTTGCTTCATTTAATTATTCTCAAATTGCTCCGGGGGCAAAAGAAATAGGTATTGCAAATTCTGATGTTG
>PFGS01000137.1:3027-4279 GCA_002783525.1 Ignavibacteriales bacterium CG12_big_fil_rev_8_21_14_0_65_30_8
ACGATGTTTTTGCTTTATTTAATAATCCATCCGGCTTAGGTCAGATTGACCAAAGAAGTATCGGAATTTACTATTCCCCTTCTCCTTTCGGATTAAAAGAATTGGCGAACGGATATTTTGCTTATTCAGAGCCATTTGATTTTGGTTCTCTAAGTTTGGGTGGAATGACCTATGGTTTTGATCTCTACAAAGAAAGTAGAATAACATTAGGTCTGTCTTACAAATATTCAGATAAATATTATTTTGGGCTAAGTGTTAATTATCAAACAGTATCAATACAAAATTACGGTAATTCAAATACTTTATTTTTTAGTGTAGGTGCTTTAACATACTTATCAAAAAAAATTAGATGGGGATTTTCACTCCAAAACTTAAACCGAGCCTCTTATAAAAATACTGAAGATCAAATCCCTGTGGTAATTAGAACCGGTTTTAGTTATGATCTTCAAAATAATATTTCAATTAATTTAGCTCTTGAGAAAGATATAAAATACGACCCTAATCTTCATTTTGGAATAGACTATAAAATTATTGAATATCTTTCTATCCGAACCGGTTTCTCAAATGATCCGTCCAGATATTCTGGGGGCATTGAAATTCATTATTCATATTTTAATTTAGGTTATTCAGTTTTTACACATCAAGATTTGGGTTTAACACATCAATTTGGTGTAATAATTGACCTGGGCACAAAATAAAATCTAAATGAATTTATTTCAAGTTAAAATACTTCTTTGTTTACCAATGTTTATACTTATACCTATAAATCTAAAAGCTCAAACTGATTCTTTAAAAGTTGACATCCAAGAATTAATAGATGAATTGTTTAATGAACCCTCCACTGAATCAGATAATTCAAACTTGTACGAAGTACTTGAAGATTTAATAAACAATCCCATTGATCTAAATAATGCAACTATAATTGATATTCAACAAATACCGACAATTGATTACTTAACTGCAAAAGCTATTATTAATTTTAGAAATACTGTGGGAAAATTTGTGAATAAGGACAATATTTTTTTAATAAAAGAATTAACTAATGAACAAAAGAAAAAAATATTTCCATTTGTTTTTGTTAAAGGAGAGAAAACTCTAATACTAAATAATAAATTGATCCAAACCGCATCCTATAATATTCAATTAAAACTACGAAGTAGAATTATAAATGATCTTCAAACAAGAGAAGGATTTATCGATGGTTCATTCCCAGGTTCAAAGCCAAAAATATATAATAGACTTTTTGCTTCAT
>PFGS01000137.1:4308-7874 GCA_002783525.1 Ignavibacteriales bacterium CG12_big_fil_rev_8_21_14_0_65_30_8
GAAAAAGATGCCGGTGAAAATACATTAAATGATCTCAGTACTTTTTTTATACAAATAAAGGATCTTGATTATTTAGATAATTTAGTAGTTGGTGATTATACTTTAGAATTTGGTCAAGGTCTTGCCCTTTGGAGTCCTTATGGATTTGCGAAAGGTGCAGATGCTATTTATCCGGTGAAAAAGAAAAATAGAAATATTAAGCCTTTTAAAAGTACTGATGAAAATAATTTTTTTAGAGGTGTTGCTGCATCATTAAATTATAATAATTTTGGAATATCTGCATTTTATTCATCAAATAAATTTGATGCCAACATAGATCCTTTCACATCAGAAATTCTTTCTGCACCTGTTGACGGCTTACACAGAACAAGTTCAGAGATAAATAAAAGAAAATCAGCCGATGAGACTTTTAAAGGCATCCGATTAGATTATATAAGTGACAAGCAGATTAATGCCGGTCTTTTATATTACAATTCAAAATTCAGTAACTCATTTATGTCTTCATCTGTTTTTGATATTAGCGGCAGCAACTTTAATTATTATTCTTTTTATTATGATGTTTTTATTGACAGAGCTAACATATTTGGTGAAAACACTTATGATGGAACTTCTGTAGCATCCATTGTAAATATGCAATATTCAATTAGCAGAGAATTAGTCTGGATAACATCTATTAGGAATTATCCAAGAAACTTCGCAAACATTCATGGATTTAGTTTTGGAGAGAGAGTAGGTACTGTAAGCAATGAATTCGGAATTTATAACGGAATAAGATGGAATTTACCAATTGGATCATTTAATATTTATTATGACCAATTTAAATTTCCTTTTTCAACATTTTCAAATCCCGTTTCTACTCAAGGTGATGAATTCCTAATAAATTTGAGATCTAAAATTGATAGAAAAATTGAAACGAATTTTAGATATAAAATAGAAAATAAAGAAATCTCTGAAGATATAAACGGAACAAAGCAATTAGTTTACCGAACAAGACAAAACTTGCGTGGAGAATTAATTTACAATGCAACATCATCATTAAGATTTAGAACTAGAGTTGAAATTTCAAATTTTAAGATCAAAGAGTTATCGATAAATGAATTTGGATATTTAATATTTCAAGATATAAAAATTAAACTTCTTTATAACTTATCTGTTTCAAGCAGATTCATACTTTTCAATACCGATTCTTTCAATTCAGCTGTTTATGAATATGAATACGATCTGAAAGGTATTCTTTCTAATATTGGTCTCAGCGGTAAAGGAATAAGATGGTATATTGTTGGAAATTACAAATTTTCAGACTTATTGAACATATCTTTTAAATATGCAGAAACATACAAACCTGATGAGAAACAACTGAGTTCCGGTAGTTCTCTTATCTATAATAACTTAGATAATCGCCTTTCATTGCAAATTGATTTAATTTTGTAATATTGATAAGAAAGTTTTTGTTTTACAAAGTAAATATTATATTTACAATAGACTATTTTCACCAATGGATTAATTAAATAATGCAAAGTTCAAAAATAGAATCATTTGACAGATATAATGATATCCTTTCACTTTCAATTTCTTCTTCTCTAGATTTTCCAAGTAAGCTTTGTGAATTTCTAATTAGTGAATTTGAATTTGAATCCTCTGTTTTATTTAAGATAGTAGAAGATAACAGCCTAACACTTTTAGGCAAATCTAGTAAAGCAAAAAAATCCTACTCATTAAACAGTAAATATGCCTGTTCTGCTTGTAATTCAATAAAAAAAGATTCTGCCTCTATAATTTTTAACAACCAACCTGATTGTGAGATAAAGGTTTCTGATTTTGTTATTTATGAAGGCTGTTTATTTATTAGAATTTCCAGCTCAGATAAATTTTTATTTAAAATCGCTAAAAAAACTGAATTTACTAATGCCGATAAAGATAATATTGAACAAGTTGCTAAATCTCTAAAAAATTATCTTACAATCTGGAATGGCAAAAACATATCTGCTGATTTTTCAATTAGTGAAACGATCACAAATATAACTCACGAACTTAGAACACCAAATAACAGCATAATGGGTTTTGCCTCATTGTTAGCTGAAGAAAAATTAACTGATTCACAAAAAGAATATTTAGAAACATTAAAACAAAATTCAAACAAACTACATTGTTTATTAAATGACTTAATCGATTTAGCTAAATTGGAAAGGAGTCAGATTAAGACTACAACTGAAGCTACTGATATAAATAAATTGGTAAATGATGTTATCAATCAGTTTACAGATTTTACAAAAGAAAACAAGATAGAAATTATTACAAATATTGATGATAAGTTATCTAAACCTTTAAAAATAAATTCTGAAAAAGTAAGATTTATATTTTCCACATTGTTAACCTATTCCCTTCGCCAGATGGAAAAAGGGAAAATTTCAATTAGTGTTTCTCTTAAAAAAGGAAATGTAATTGATTTTAAAATTGCTGATACAAGTCCTGGAATTACTACCAATAATCTTAAAAAAATATTTGATCCGTTTATTATTTCTGAACTAGGAACTAAAGAAGTTGGCAATGCAACCGGTTTAAGTTTACTGCTTTCAAAAAAATTAACTCAGTTAATGAAAGGTGAATTAAATATTTCTAGTTCTGTAGGAAGAGGAACTACTTATGAATTTAATATAGTTGCAGAAACGTTTTCAACTATAGAATCTCAAATTAGCAGTTTACCAAAGGCAGGCAAGAAGAACAGGGTTTTGGTAATTGAAGATGATTATGCAAATTCAAAACTTCTCAGTAATTATTTAAACAAATGGGGATATGAACCTATAATAGTAAACTCTGCTAAGCAAGCTTTAAATGAAATTGAAAAAGAGGTATTTCTTGCAGTGTTAATGGATATAGTTCTTCCTGACGCAAACGGTTTTGAACTACTAAAGACAATCAGAGCTCATAAAAATGCAAAGAATACACCTGTAATAGTTTGCTCAGTGGAAGCTGAGCAGCAAAAAGCATTTTTGATGGGTGCAGTTGAATATTTTGTTAAACCAATTAAGTACAATTATCTTGTAGAAGTTTTAACAAGCTATAAACTTAAAAAAGATTCAAATATCTTAATTGTTGATGATGATGAGCCTACATTAAATTTAATAAAAGGTGCTATTGAACAAGTTGGTTATAACGCTATTGCGGAATTACATTCTGCAAAAGTTATGGACATGATAGAAAATATAGATTTAGATCTTGCAATTATTGATCTTGATATGCCTGAAGTAAATGGATTTGAATTGATAAAAATGATAAAGTCAAATCCTAAATTTGCAAAGTTACCAATAGTGATTTATACAGGTAAAGAAAACTATCAAGAAGATCTGAAAAAAATTGACGGTATGTTTGCTGATCTTTTAAGTAAGACAAGTGTTAACATAGAAGATCTTTCTGAAACAATTACAGCTATGATCAACAGCTATGATGAACCGCCTCCTGTTGAAGAAGTAATTGCAGATACTGATTCGGATACAACAAAAATATTATTAGTTGAAGATTATAAACACTCTCAAATTATTGTTACTCGTTTGTTAAAGAAAAATAAT
>PFGS01000075.1 GCA_002783525.1 Ignavibacteriales bacterium CG12_big_fil_rev_8_21_14_0_65_30_8
TGAAAATAGTGACACCTCAAAAGTATATGCTTCCGGAAAATTTTATGTTGTTTTTCCAGAAGTAATATTAAATAGTTCTATAACTACAGATAAATTGGAAGGAACCGAACTCTTTCCAACAGATCTTAAAAACACTTTCAATATTACTACAAACTTTGAAATACAAAATGAGTTATATCCCGGTTATATAAGTGAAGTTAGAATTATTGAAAATCATAAAATTTATTACCCAATAATTATTGATAGAATTTATAATACTTTAGTACGCCAATATTATTGGGATGCAAATAGAAAGTTTACATTTACTGCCAGAGATATAAAACCGGGGAATGAATATCGTCAATTAAATTTTATGGATACAAATAGATTTAATTCAAAAAATGTATCCGCTCAATATGATGGCATTGAGTATTCAAGATTTTTTAAACAGGGAGCTAAAGATATAAATGGAGGAGAAATCCTTATAAAATTTAATGATAAATTTGCAGATTATATGAATGTCAATTTTACTTTCAGAGCTCCTGAGAAAAATTATGGTGATATTTATTTAGTGGGTGCATTTAATAATTGGTTAATTAGTAATAATTATAAGATGAATAGGGATGTTGATCTATATTCCATCAAGCTAAGTTTAAAAAGAGGAATTTATGATTATCAATATGTTGCAGCAGTTGGAAACAGAAATGGTAAAATAAGCTATGACTGGCAAATATTAGAAGGTAACTCCTGGGACACAAAAAATGAATATCATATCTTTTTATATTATAATGATCCCGACCTTGGCGGCTATGATAGAATTATTGGTTATACTTTAGTAAAAAGTAAATAATATGGAAAAAATTAAAATTGGTGTTATTGGAACAGGACATTTAGGAAAACTCCACACTAAAATGTTTTCACAAATAAATAACTGTGAATTAGTTGGAGTATATGATATTGATAATGATGTCAAAAATTTAGTCGCTGAAGAATTTAGTGTTAAATCTTTTAACAATGTTGAAAAACTATTAGAACAAACAGATGCTGTTTCTGTTGCTGCCGTTACAAGCGAACACTTTAAAATTGTTAAACAATGTTTGTTAAGTTATAAACATGTTTTTGTTGAAAAACCGATTACATCAACAATATCAGAAGCTGAAGAATTAGTAAAAATAAGTAATGAGAAAAAATTAAATCTTCAGGTTGGACATATAGAAAGATTTAATCCTGCCTTACTTGCATTGGAAAAATATATTTCGAATCCTTTGTTTATCCAAACAGACAGACTTGCACAATTTAATCCCCGCGGTACAGATGTAGCTGTTGTTCTCGATCTTATGATACATGATATTGATATTATTTTAAGTTTGATTAAAAGCAGAGTCAAAAATGTTGAAGGCAGTGGCGTAGCCGTGGTCTCTGATAATATTGATATTGCAAATGCAAGAATATCCTTTGAAAACGGTGCTGTTGCAAATGTAACTGCCAGCAGAATATCTCAGAAAAAAATGAGAAAGATGAGGATCTTTCAAAAGGATACATATTTATCATTGGATTTTGTTACGGGTACATCAGAAGTTTATAGATTAATACCAACTCAGGAGAAAATAAATTCTCACACAATATCATTTGGAGAAATTGGTATTGGTGAAAACAAAAAAAGAGTAATATATGAACAGCCTCAAATTGAAGAAGTAAATGCTTTAAAATACGAATTGGAGTTATTCATAAATTCTATCAATAATAAAACAAAGCCTATGGTTTCAGGCGAAGACGGACACAGAGCTTTAAGAATTGCTGATCTGATATTAAAGAAAATAGAAGAATCAAAAACAGTTCAATTATGATAAAAAAATCTTTTCTAATTATAATATTAATTTTCTCTTTATCAGGCTGCGGTGTAATAAAAGAGTTGACAAATTTATCACGTCTCCAATTTAAACTTGCAAATTTAGAATCTATTAAACTTGGTGGAATAAATATAAATAACAAAAGAAGTTTAAAAGATTTTTCGTCAATAGATGTTCTGAAGTTATCAACATCTTTTGTCCGTGGTGACCTTCCACTTGAATTTAATTTAAATGTTGAAGTAAAAAATCCGAATGCAGAAAATAATTCTTCAAATAGATCGGATATTAGTTTAAGTTCTTTTCCCTGGAGATTATTTATTGATGGCAAAGAAGCTGTACAAGGCAATATATCTTCACCTGTAAATATTCCTTCTGACAGAAGTTTGTCCAACGTAAATGTTAGTGCTAAAATTGATTTAGTAAAATTTATAAAGGAAAAAGGTTATGAGGGGATAATTAATTTAGCGCTTTCACTTGTACAACAAAAAGATTCACCAACCAAAATTGAATTATTTGCAAAACCTGTTGTTAAAACACCAATGGGTAAAATTAATTATCCTGAAGAAATTAAAATTGTAAGTATGAATTACACTAAATAATATTTTAAAATATAAATAACAATTATGAGCAACATTAAAAGAAAAAAAGGTAGAATTGGTATATTAACAGGAGGAGGAGATGTACCCGGATTAAATCCGGCTATCAGATCCATAACGATCAGAGCTTTACGGGAAGGGTTTGAAGTGATTGGGATAAAAAGGGGTTGGGGTGGATTGATTGATATTATAAGGGAGAAAGATGCGGATAACAGTAACAATATTATTAAACTGTCTGAAGAACTGGTAAATAGAACAGGGAGAACAGGCGGTACATTTTTACATACTTCAAGAACAAGAGCCAGCCATGTTCCGGCAAAAAATATTCCTCATCATTTAAGAGAAAAGTATAAAGACGAAGTGAATGATCTTACACCGGAAGTTTTAAAAAATTTAGATTTTTTAGGTCTCGATTATTTAATACCTATTGGTGGAGATGATACTCTAAGTTATGGTGTTCATCTACACGAACAAGGTTTTAAAGTTGTTGCAATTCCAAAAACTATGGATAATGATGTACCCGGAACTGATTATTGTATTGGATTCAGCACTTGTGTAACCAGAACAATTGAAATGACACATAGCCTTAGAACAACTGCAGGCTCACACGAAAGATTTTTAGTAATTGAAGTCTTTGGTAGATATGCTGGATTTTCATCTTTACTGCCTACAATGGCAGGCGCTGCCAACAGATGTATTATTCCTGAATATAAATTTAATATTGAAAGATTAACTGAACTTTTAGTTGAGGATAGACATACAAATCCCAGTAAATATTCTGTTGTATTAGTTTCTGAAGGTTCAATGTTTGATGGTGGTGAAATGATCTTTGAAGACTCATCTACCGATATGTTCGGGCATAAAAAACTTGGAGGAATAGGAGATCTTATTTCTGCGGAATTAAAGGAACTCTCACCTAAACACAATAAAGGTAAAAGGATCAATGTTATAAATCAAAGACTAGGATATTTAGTAAGAAGCGGAATGCCGGATGCCCTGGACTCAATTGTACCGATGGCTTACGGAAATTTAGCATTAGATCTTATACTTAAAAAAGTTACGGGTAAGTTAGTAAATCTTAAAAATGGAAAATATGGAAACGAAGATCTGAAGATTGTTACTTCATATAAAAAATTAGTTGATGTTGATAAATTTTATAATGTAAAAAGATTAAGACCTAACTATAAAAGTTTCAGCGATAAACCATTTCTAATAATGACAAGTGAAATTTAATTTTATATAAATAATTAGTTTTATATCTAAAAAATTAAGTTAACTGAAATTTTCATATCTATATAATTTTACAAATAATCTCATAATTCCAATTTTAATCGAGCTTTAATTTGATTATTTTTCAATTAAAAAAATAATTTTATGAAAAAGGAAAAATACGCGCTCGGTGTTGATATAGGCGGAACAAATATCAAAATGGGTATTGTTTCTGATACAGGGAAAATTGTATTTAAGACAATGTTGCCTACAAATAGAAAAGGCGGACCCGAAGAAGTCCTTTCTCAATTTAAAAAAGGAATTAAAAGTATACTTGGTGAAAAAAAATATAAAATTAAAGGAATTGGAATTGGTGCAGCCGGGTCTGTTTCATCAAAAAAAGGAACGGTTTCTAATCCCCCCAATGTACCGGGTTGGAAAGTAGTAAACATTGTAAAAATTATTAAAAAAGAATTTAATATTTCTGTGTTTATTGATAACGATGCTAATTCAGCAGCTATTGGAGAGATGCTTTTTGGTGCAGGTAAAAAAAATAATTCATTTGCACTTATTACACTGGGAACAGGAGTAGGGGGAGGTTTAATTTTTGACAGAAAGATTTTTCAAGGCAGCACGGGGGCTGCCGGGGAAATTGGTCATATTTCAATTGATCATAATGGAAGAAAATGTAATTGCGGATCCAGGGGTTGTGTAGAGGCATATGTGGGAAACCATTATCTGATGAAGATAGTAAAAGATGAACTTGCTGATCATAAAAATTCTAAAATATTAAAATTAATTAATAATGATACCAAATTATTAACACCTATCATTATCAACAAAGCTGCTAAATCAGGTGATAAATATGCAAAACAAATAATTGAAAGAGTAGGATATTATGTAGGCAGTGCTCTTTCATCAGTAGCAAATTTATTAGAAATAGATACATTTATTATCGGTGGCGGAGTTTCTGCATTTGGTAAACCGTTGACTGATTCAATTAAAAAAACTCTTAGAAATAATGTTTTGAAAGTTTTGAAGAGTAGAATAAAAGTTTCTCAGGCTAAATTAAAGAATAATGCCGGTATGATAGGCGCTGCATCTTTAGTATTCTATAATCTGAAATAGGATTACAAATTATTAGATGAAAATTTTATATAATATTATAATATTATTTGTATCCATTTTTATTTTGAGTTTTCAAAATTTTCTTACTGCACAAACTATAAACGACCTAAAAAAAACAAATTCAGATACACTATTAGTAAAGAAAATAAATAGTGATACTTTATTTACTAATCCTACAACTTCATCAACTGCAGATACAATAATTTATGCAAGTTCAAATGATTCATTAATTATTAAAGTTGTTGAAAAGAAAATGAACTTATACGGGAAAAGTGAGATCAAATTTAAATCTACAGATCTTAAAAGTGAATTAATTTATGTTGACTTTAATACCAACACTTTGCAAGCTAGAGGAATAGAATCAGACAGTGTACCTGGACTTATGATAGGGCAGCCTGTATTAATTGAAGGAGATGATGCATACAGCGGAAGTAAAATTGATTATAATTTTAAAACAACAAGGGGAATGATAACCTCAGCAAAAACTTCAGATGGTGATACATATTATACCGGTGAAAAAATTAACAAGGTAAATAATAATACTTATTTTATTGCTGACGGAATTTATACTACTTGCGATCATAATCCACCTCACTATTATTTTTATTCTCCCAAAATGAAAATGATTCAAAACGAACAAATAGTTGCAAGATGGGTTTGGTTGTACTTTGGCGGTGTACCATTTCCTGTTCCACTTCCTTTTGCAGTATTTCCAATCCAATCGGGCAGACGTTCCGGAATTCTTCCTCCTGCTTTTGGAAGTGATGCAAGATTTGGACAGTATCTTTCTCGGTTTGGATATTTTTGGGCGATAAATGATTATATGGATATAAATTTTACTTCGGATTATTATACAAGGGGAAGTTACAGTTTAGCAAGCAGATTCAGATATGTTAAAAGGTATAACTACAGCGGAAACTTGGAAGTAGGATATAAATTTTTTAAAACTGGCGAGTTAACAGATTTTGACAGAACAGAATCAAAAGATTGGCAGATAAGATGGCAGCATCATCAAAATATAAATCCAACTACAAGATTAGATGTAAACATTGATTTTGTTTCATCAAATTATTTGAATCTTACAAGTGTTGATCTAAGCCTGGTTTTAAGAAATGAAATTGTTTCAAATGCAACATTATTTAAGACCTGGGATGAATCGGGAAACAGCCTTGCAATAAATTACAGCAGAAGACAGGTAATACAAACAAATGATATTAATGAAGTATTGCCAAGTATTTCATTCAATAAAGCACAAAGTTATCCATTTAAACAAAGCAACGATTATACAAATCAAAAATGGTATGAATTATTTGGGTACAATTATAACGGACAATTTCAGATCAACAGAAATAGAGTTGCGGGAGCTTTAACTTCAAGAGGAGGATTTTTACACACAATATCTGCAGGTTTATCTCCAAAGATAGGACACTTCAGTATTTCTCCTAATTTTAATTACCAGGAAAGATGGTACAACCAAAGAATTGAAAGAACGTATGAAGGCTTAAAAATTAATGGTTCCGATTCTATTGTAACCAATGATGTTAAAGAAATAAATTTTGTAAGAACATTTAGTATGGGTGTTTCCGCTTCAACTAAATTTTATGGAATGGTTAGTCCTCATATATTTGGAATTGCAGCTATTAGACACACAGTAAATCCAAGTATATCATATAATTTTCAACCGGATTTTTCTACACCAAGTTGGGGATATTATGGTTCTTATGTGAATTCTAGTGGACAAACAATTAAGTATAATATATTTGAAAGAGAAATATACGGCGGTGCTCCAGCGGGAGAAACACAAAGTATTTCATTCAATGTTTCAAATATTTTTGAAATGAAAACAGAAGTTGATCCAACTGATACTACATCTAAAGAAAAGAAAATACAATTATTAAATTTATCAGCCGGTTTAAGTTATAATTTTGCCGCTGATAGCTTAAAACTTTCAAATTTATTTGTCAGTTATCGTACACAAGTCGGTAGTCTGTTTAGTTTTTCTGGTTCATCCAGTTTTACTTTTTATGATTATGTAGAGGGTGTTGGTTTTGTTAACAGATTTTTAGCTAACGAAGGGAAAGGACTTTTTAGGATGACAAGTTTTAATTTTTCCGTCTCAACTCATTTGGCAGGATCAAGAAATAATGATGATGTAAAAAAAGATTCAACAGAACAAAAAGATGCATTATCTCTCATTCAGGAAAGTAATATTATGACTAGGGGATTATATGAAGAGAGAGATGCAGATTTTACTATTCCCTGGGATGTATCATTAAATTTTAATTATTCAATATTTAAACCGTCACCATCAATTTCAAATGTATTTTCAAATCTAAATGCCAATGTAAATTTTAATCTTACTAAAAACTGGAATTTATCTTTTACAGGCAGTTATGATTTTGACAGACACGAATTTGTTGCACCACAGATTAGAATTTCAAGAGATTTGCACGCCTGGATTATGAACTTTGTTTGGAATCCCATTGGAACTTACAGAGGTTACAGACTTGAAATTAGAGTAAAAGCACCTCAACTGTCAGATCTAAAACTAACAAAAAGAGATCAGTTCTTTAGCGGAAGATAGGATAAATTTAGTTTTTAATACCACACAAAAATAACTTCAGATCTTTTAGAAATTATTTTTCTTTAAACTTGATTAATTTATTATCATTATTTAGATTAAATCTTAATATAAATAATATTATTAATACTCAATTAAATAAAAAAAGGAAATATATAATGAAAAAAATGTTCTATTATACAGTTGTTTTACTAACTATATTATTATTATCAAATAAAACATCAGCACAGGAAGATTTTTTTAAACCAAAAACAATTATTGGGGGTTATGGTGAATTGCATTACAATAATGAGAATCCGGATATTGGTCAAACAAAAAAAACTTTAGATTTTCATAGATTCGTTTTATTTGTAAGCCATAGTTGGTCTGAAGAGTGGTCATTCAAATCAGAAGTGGAAATTGAACACAATTTTATAAAAAGCGGACAAGGTGAATTAGAAATTGAACAGGCTTATATCAATTATCAACC
>PFGS01000130.1:0-4633 GCA_002783525.1 Ignavibacteriales bacterium CG12_big_fil_rev_8_21_14_0_65_30_8
TGGGTTGAGAAAGAACATAATAATTATATTCGTGCTTAGTAATTAATTCGCGTAGTTCTGTTATCTTTTTTAATATCTTGTCTGACATTTAGTTGTTCTTAAATGTAGGTTCTGTGTTTAAATAATTTATCCCCTCTTTTGTTATCATTACATGTTTTATTTGCTTATCCTGTCCGACAAAATCTAATTTCTTACCATTTAAATTCATTGTTATTCCGCCTGAATTACCAATAGTCATAACAAATTTTTCTTTTGAATTTAAGTTTACACTTGTGCCGGGAAATATTGTGAATTCTTTAGGGGCTGCTTTATCTGATTTTACCTTTATCCATGATGTATCTTCTGCAAAAATTTGTAAAGATAGATCTTCTTTTGTTTTTACAGGTATTGTTTGTTTGTTTTCTATATATCTTTTCTGAGTTTCATTTCTAACTTGATCATAAGGCTTTTCTTGTACAATTATTTCAGGTGTATTGTCAGAAGTAAAAATAATTATTGCAACAATTATAATTATTAATACACATCCTATTATCGCAAATATTTTTACATTCTTTTTATCAAGTGATAAGCCGTAGCTACTTTTAGTTTTGATTTTATTTGGGCTTTTTTTCTGATCTTCAAATAATTTTTCTTTTTTATCTTTTACTTTTTCATTTTGATCTTTTTCTACTTCTTTATTTTCTTTTTCTTCTAACTTATTATAATCTTTTCCTTTTTTTGCTGCCTCATATTTTTTTATGATTTCATTTTCATCTAATCCAATAAACTTAGCATAATCTTTTATGAATGCTTTAACATAAATTTCCGGTAAAAATGAAAAATCACCATTTTCCATTGCCTGTAAAAATTTTATATCTAGTCTTGAACGAGCAGATAAGTTTTGTAATGTTACTTCTGCTTTTTCTCTGGCTTTTTTAAGTTCTTGTGCAAATTTAGTTAGCATATTAAATCTTGATTTAATTATTCTTTATAAGTTTTGCTGCAAATGCACCATCTGATTTATGAACATGCGGTAAGGTTTGGATGCAGCCGTTTTCATCTATTAATTCTTGTGGAAATCTATTTGAAATATCGCCCAATTTAAATTCATTATGATTTTCTAAAAATTTACCAACAATTCCAAAGTTTTCTTCAGGTTCTATTGAACAGGTGCTATAAACTATATAACCTCCATCATTAACTAAGGTAGATGCTTTCTCAAGTAATTTATATTGAAGCTCAGACATTCTTCTTAAATCCAAAAGATCGTGTTTCCACTTTATGTCAGGTTTTTTTCTTAGAGTACCTGAACCGGAACATGAAACATCTGTTAAAACTCTGTCGAATTTTCCATCCGTAAAATCAAAAGTATCTGTTTCAACTGTTTTAACACAGGTAATACCTAATCTTTCCATATTTTTTCTTAATATTTTTAATCTGCTTTCATACCTGTCAATTGCAATAATTTCTCCTTCATTGTGCATCAATCCGGCAAGATAAGCTGATTTTCCTCCCGGAGCAGCACAAAGATCCAATACTCTCATTCCGGGTTCAACATCTAAAAGTCTGCAGGCAAAACCCGCGCTTTCATCTTGAATACTAAAATAACCTTTGCCAAAATATTCCCAAGAAGTAATATTAGATAGATTTTTAAGTATAAAAAATTCTGGTAAATATTTGCCCTGGCAATAATCCAGATTAACTGATTTTAGAAGCTTTTTAAATTCATCCTGTTCGACTTTTAAATTGTTAACTTTTAATGTGAGAAAAGGTTTCTCATTGTTAAAGGTTAAAAGTTTTTCAACCTCTTCTCTTCCAAATCTCTTTAAATACCTTTTAACCATCCAGGAGGGATGAGAGTAATATGCGGTTAAATATCCGGGTAAGTCTTCATCAGGATTTGGATACCTGATATTATTTTTATTCTTAATGATGTTTCTTAGAATTGCGTTTGTCAGATCCGCCGGTTTTTGTCCTTGTAGTTTTTTTACGAACTCTACTGCTTCGTTTACAGCAGCGTAATCCGGAACTCTATCTAAAAATAATATTTGATATAAAGCTACTCTTAATCCGTTTTTTAAATTGGGTATGGCTTTTGAGAATTGTCCTTTATAAAATCCGTTCAATATCCAATCTAATCTACCCATCCATCTTACTACACCATGAACAATTTTATAAAGAAGTGCTTTATCTTCGCTTATTAAATCGGGATCTTTTAATTCAATATCTAAAAGTTTGTCAAGATAAGCATCTGTTCTTTCTACCCTGTTTAATATTTTTACAGCTCTCCCTCTAACACCATCATATAGTGCTTTTATTACATGTACTTCAGCTTCATTCATTAATTTCTAAAACCTTGCCTTTCTATTTTTGTAATGTCAAATATCTTTTGGAATAATTTTTTATCAGTATTATTAAATGCTTTATTTCTTCTTTCAAAAACTATTGATGCTGTCTCTTCGGCCTTTTCAAGTTGATATGTTACCAATTGCTGGCAACCGCCCCAGGAAAATGATGGAATATATTTGTTTGGAAATCCAGCTCCGTATATGTTTGAAGAAAAACCAATAACAGTACCTGTGTTCAGCATTGTGTTTATTGCTGTTTTTGAATGATCACCAATAATTGTACCTAAAAATCTTGTGTTAGTATTAATTAATTTGTTATTTACTTTTACTTTAATATTTCCATAATTGTTTTTTAGATCACTGCAATTAGTATTAGCACCAAGATTTACCCAGCTTCCAAGATAAGCATGCCCTATAAAACCTAAATGTTGTTTGTTAGAATATGGCAGCATAATTGTATCTTCTATTTCTCCGCCGACTTTACAATTTTTTCCGATGCTAACATTAGCATAAAGTGTTGCACCGCTTTTAACAATTGTGTTTTCTCCAATATAAACCGGTCCTTCAATTACAACATTAGGATGAATTATAGCATTTTTATCAATAAAAATTGGACCGTTTGTTGCATCTAAAACAACTCCGGGTTTTAATTTTACACCATTTTTAATAAAAATATTTTTTCGGTTTACCCACTGAACACCGGCAGCCTTTATTTTTATTTTTGATCTTTTTACTTTGGATGAAAAATATTTAGTGTCGTTAACAAGTTCTTCGGGATTTTGTTTTATTAGATCCCAAATATATTCTGTTAAAGTTGCATCAATTTGTTGAGAAGGAATTTTACCAAATGAATTTTTACTAAATAAGTTCGGTAGTTTATTTTTAATTGATGATAATTTTTGGTCTAATAATTTTACGGCTACAATATCTTTCCCAGATAAAAATACTTTATCATCTTTTATTTTTTTTAGTTGTTCTGCAATTTGTTCGTTGAACAGAATTCTACCGTTTATAAACAAACATTCTTTATCTGAAATTTTGTTTATATCATTTTTAGGATTTTGGTTTTTTAATGTTTCTTCTAAATAACTTCTGCAATGAAGTGAAACTTTAGCTTTGGGAAAAGCTCGAGAGATCTTTTCTCTTAATGTACTTACTCCGCAGACTAATTCATAAACCGGGCGGGAATAAGTTAACGGATTAAATTGTTCTGTTTTTTCGTCTTCAAAAATACAAATCTGCATTTTTAACTCTTTATATAATTACAAATTATAATTTAGCATTTTTAAAAATAATATTCTTTTTAAAATATTTAGTTTCTGTTATTTAATAATCTCTTTAAAATAAAAAATCCCGCATAAAGCGGGATAAAAAAAATAGTGTATTAAAAATTATTTCTTTTTAGCATATTTTTTATTGAATTTCTCAACCCTGCCTGCAGAATCAAGTAATTTTTGTTTACCGGTAAAAAACGGGTGTGAACCGCTTGAAATTTCTAATTTTACAAGTGGATATGTATTTCCATCTTCCCATTGTATAGTGTCTTCGGTTTTGATACAAGATTTTGTCAAGATAGAAAAATCACAAGATCCGTCTTGAAACACAACCGGTCTATAATTTGGATGAATACCTTTTTTCATCGTATGTCCTTAACCATAATAATTTTGTTAAAAAATGTAAGCATAAATATACTGAAGGGAGACAAAAAACACAATAAAAACAAACTTTAAAAAACCCCAATTACCTGCTGTTTCTTTGCATTTCTTCCATTTTCTTTCTTAACAGCTCAATTTGGGCTCTCTGTAATCTTTGTAAATAGATCTGTTTATAATCTAACCCGGTTTTATCAATTGAACCATTTGGGGAAACAGAAGTAAGTATGCCATTATTATAATAATTAGCAGGTGATGGCTGCCCTGTAATTCTAATACCTAAGTTTGGATTATCTATAGAGGTTTTATCTGTTTCTTCATTCAAGGTTTTATTTTCTGTTTCTGTAAAAACATCGTTATTGTTTTTTGGAGTAGAAGTATTTTCTGTAGTAGTAGTATTTGATGTGTTTGTTGCAACAACATCGCCCCTTACTCTTGGATTAGCTAATAAAGGATTTTCCTCGGCAGCAGGGACAAATATATTTGTAAGAAAAAAGAGTAAAATTATTGCAGCTGCTAAACCTGCTGTTGGTACTAATCTGGCAGGTGTAAATAATCTATCAATAAAACTTATTTTTTCTTCATTTGGCGTTTGACTGATCTTCGCTAAAAGATCTTTTTCAAAATTTTGTGGTGCTTCAATTTTATTTAATT
>PFGS01000130.1:4646-6427 GCA_002783525.1 Ignavibacteriales bacterium CG12_big_fil_rev_8_21_14_0_65_30_8
TATAACCCCAATAAATTTGGAGTCATCTTCATAGCTTTTCATAATTTTCTAGTCCTTATAAATATGTTTTAACAATTTTTGAAGTTGTGTTCTCCCACGGTTTATTCTTGATTTTACTGTACCAACTGTTATTTCCATTATTTCTGCAATTTCTTCATACGATAACTCTTGTATATCTCGTAAAATTACTGCTTGGCGATATGCAGGAGAAATTTTAGAAATTGCTTTCTGAATTATTTCATCTTTTATTCCCGAATCCGTTTCAACATCCGGTCTGTAACTGTTATCCGGAATCTCATAATTTTCATCTTTGTCAGTACCAAAAGCATTTAAAGAATAAATTTTTCTTCTTCTTTGCCTTTGCAATTCTGTTTTTGCTAAATTACCTGCAATTGTGTAAATCCAAGTAGAAAATTTAGCAATTGACTGATACGAATCTTTATACCTATAAACTTTTATCATTGTTTCTTGCACAACATCCGTACAAGCTTCGTAATCACCAAGAAATCTAAAAACATAATTCATAAGAGGATTTTTATACCTCTTAACTAAAATCTCAAAAGCAGCAATAGTATTGTTGTTTTGAAATTCTACTATAAGTTCTTCGTCAGTTAAATCGTTAAAGTTTATCTCAGTCAATTATATTTTACTTTTGATTGTTAAAAATGTTTCCTGTATAGTACAACAAATTAGTTATTTTTGTTTAGAATCTAAAAACCTTAAGTTTTATAAGCTTTGTGTTGTTAATAATGTACAATTTATCAAAATATTACTGAAACATTTCTGATAATAAAATTGTTGCCAATGTTTTTTTGTCAGTATTAGTGGTTTTTACAGCAATATCTGCTTTTAATAATGCTCTGGAAACATTCAGAAGATCTGAATCCGAATAATATCTTTTTAGCTCTTTGCATTTTAAATAATAAAACGGATGAATTCCAAGAATTTTAGCACCTTCCGTCTGCGTAACTTTTTCTTTTTCCATTTCATAAACTCTTGAGACGGTCATAAAATACCTGGTAAAATAATTCAATATTTCAATCAGTTCTTTTCCGTTATCAAACATATTATAAATAATTTTTAAAGAATCTTCACTGTTTTTTTTAGCAACTGCGTCCTGAAGTTCAAAAATGGTGTGTTCCTTAAGTGATGCAGCAAGTTTTTTAATGTCATCCAATGTTATTTCATTTCTTTCATCCAGATATGTAAATATTTTTTCCAGTTGTGATTCTAGCATTTCCCTGTTCTCTCCTACTAAGTCAACAAGCAACTGAGCATTAAATGTATTAAGTGTCTTATTTTTTGAACTTGCGAACGATGTAAGCCAGGAGATAAGATTTTTTCCTTTTAACACCTTTGCTTCATAAAGATAATTTTGTTTGTCTAAAGTTTTAAATGGTTCTGATAATTTTTTAGGAAGGCTATCATTATATATTATAACAAAGATCGTAAATTCCGGTGGAGATTTAACAAAATTTTTTAATTCTTTTTTATCTTTAACATCCTCAAACTCTTTAAGTATAATTAATTTCTTCTCTGAACCAAATGGGAATGTTGAAGCATTAACCAGTATGTTTTGCAGAGATACATCTTTGCCATGAAAAGTTTCTTTATCAAATTCTGATGAAATATATTTTTCAGCTTTTTCAACAAGAAGATTCAAAGCTATATTTATGCTGTAACTGTCTTCTCCGCTTAAAAAATATATAGGTTTAAAATCATCTTTTTTAAGTTCATCTTTTATTGATAATATAGGTATGGGCATGATAATTTAATTATCG
>PFGS01000130.1:6434-7485 GCA_002783525.1 Ignavibacteriales bacterium CG12_big_fil_rev_8_21_14_0_65_30_8
TTTTTAATTTTTCAAATTTTGAGGCCTTAAAAATAAAAAAGATAAATCCTCCCCAGACTATTCCAAGAATAATTACCATTGTTAAGATTGTAATTAAATTCAAAACATTAATCCTTTCTAAGTTTTGAGATCATTAGTTTATTCAACAGAATAAATATAGTTAATACAACAGCCCATTGTACTATTGCCGTTCCGAGATTTGCTGCGTGAAATGGATTCCACCATTCCGGATCCCAAGATAACGATGATACTAACCACCAGGAAATTAATATAACAACCTGAATCGGGATCAAAATACCTATTACAAAATTATACCACCTGCCAATTTTTACATCACATCCAAAACCATTAATAATCTCAGTTCGGAATTTATCAACCCCAAAACGAATTATTGAAAATGAAATAAATGCACCGCTTAGAATTAATCCTACTCCCCAAACCCAATCTTGATTAGTAAAGAAATCAATACTTAATGCAGAGGGAATACCTAAAAGAAAACCACAAGTAGCTACAATAATAATTGATTTTTTTCTATCAAAACCAAAGTCGATAAAAGTTCTTGTTGCTAGTTCCACCATTGACATAAGTGATGTTACTGCAGCAAAAAATAAAGCGATAAAAAATATTGAAGCAAAGAAAATATTTACAATATAACTGGATGAAATATTTGCAAAAAGCTGAGGCAGATAAATAAAAGTAAGTCCTGTGTTTGCAGGACCCGATTGTGAAATTTGATTCATTGCATCAACCGAGCTTAGCGCAAACACAGTAGAGAAAATAGTAATGCCTGCCAATAATGATATTGTGTTATTTCCAAATCCAATTAAAGCTGCGTTAAGGGAAATATCTTCTTTCTTTTTCATATAAACTGCGTAGGTTAAAATCAGTCCCCAGCCTGCACCTGTATCCCATGCATTTTGTGTTAGTGCATTCAGCCAAACTTTGTAGTCTAATATTTTATCAATATCCGGAGTAAAGAAATATTTTATACCTTCAATTGCATTATCTAAAGTTATTGCTCTGAAAAAAAGTATAAGCAAAATTATTATTA
>PFGS01000130.1:7501-7764 GCA_002783525.1 Ignavibacteriales bacterium CG12_big_fil_rev_8_21_14_0_65_30_8
TTTTGTTACTTTTTCAATCCCTTTTGTTACACCTTTATAAATAATAATTCCTACAAGAAGCATAGAAATAAAATGAAAAAAAAGAGGCAGATACCCGGAAGAAAATTCATTCCAATAAGCAAGCTGATCTGCTGTGTTAAATAAATCTCCGCTTACAGCAGAGAAGAAATATTTTAAACACCAGCCAGTAACAACAGAGTAGTAAAACATTATTGCTGTTGAAACAAAAACAACAAATGCCCCCATCCAGCCAAATTTATTAC
>PFGS01000130.1:7809-12105 GCA_002783525.1 Ignavibacteriales bacterium CG12_big_fil_rev_8_21_14_0_65_30_8
TCTGCAATAATTAAAGGTACAGACCAAATAAAAAGAAAAATAACCCATGGAATTAAAAATGATCCACCTCCGTTTTGTGCAACAATACGAGAGAATCGCCATATATTACCGGTACCTACTGCAATTCCAATGGTTGCAATTATTAATGCCCAGCGGGAGGAAAAGAATTCTTTTTCTTTCATAATTATTTGTTATAAAACTGCCACCGTTTTATAGTGACATCAATTCAATTAACTTCTTTTAATTATTGATAATGGTTGAAAAATTACAAAAGTAACATCATAAAAAGCAAACTATAGACATTATTTTCTTTGTAGTGTTATTTATATACTAAATGAGTTTTATTTGATTATTTAAAACCAATTTATTTAGATTTTAAATATTAGAGTAATTATTATGGTTAAATATAGATATTTAACAAAAATGTATTATATTTATATTTATGAATATGACAAAAATACAAAATATTGATAAAACTCTGTTCACGGGGGATGATTTAAGTCGTGCATTTGGAATTACAAAAAAATCAGCACAAGTAACTGCATCAAGATATGTAAAATCTAATTTGTTATTAAGAATAAAAAGAGATTTATACATATTACCCCAAAATTTTAAGCACTTACAGGAAGAAGAACTCTTTTCAATTGCAAATTTAATTCAAACACCAAGCTATATTTCTTTAACAACTGCATTAAGTTATTATAACTTAACCACACAACAGACTCCAAATTTTGTAGAATCTGTCGCATTAAAACGATCCAAACAGACAATTATTAAGGACATAAATTTCAACTACATACTTTTAAAAAGAGATTTTTATTTGGGATTTATAAAGAATGAAAATTTTTTTATTGCTAATCCGGAAAAAGCTTTGGCTGACTTAATCTATTTAACGGCTATCGGTAAAAATAAAGCTGATTTTGATGCAGTGGATTTTGAAAAAATTAATAAACAACAAATAGATAAATACTTAACAAAAAGTAATAAAGCTACAAAAACATTATGGCAAAAATTAATAAAGACTTACAAGCTTTAGAAATTTTAGAAATTGAAACCCTGGATTTACTCAATTCTAAAAATGTATTAGACAAGTTATATTTTGGTGGGGGGACGATGCTGCGCCTTTGCCATAATTTAAATCGTTATTCTACAGATCTTGATTTTTGGCTTAAAGATGGGGCAAATCAAAAAAATATTTTTAATTTGCTTTTGAACATATTCCAACAAAAATATTCATTAATTGATTCACAAAACAAATTTCATACACTTTTATTTCAGATAAAGTCTCCGTCTTCCAAAAGAAGTTTAAAAATAGAAATTAGAAAAGTACAAACTGATTTTCAGTGGGAGAGAAAGATAGCTTTTTCTAGATTTACAATTAAACAGGTACAATTAAATGGCTTGACGCTTGAACAAATGATGAAGAACAAAATTTCAGCTTTTCTTTCAAGAAAGATTATTCGTGATTGTTTTGATATTGATTTTTTATTTAAGCGCGGAATTGAAATCAAAACAGATGAAAGGACACTTACAGATTTATTAAATATAATTAATTCATTTAAGGAAAGAGATTTTAAAGTAACATTGAGTTCTCTTTTAGAAGCTGATGAAAGGGAATATTATATTGAAAATAAATTCAGTCTGTTGAAAGAACATATTACATCTTTGTTAAAAGTTAAAAAGTAGCTGTCACAGCTTGTCCCGAATTTATTTCAGGAGGAGTACCGTGACAGCATATTAAAATTATTTGCTTTTAATTATTGATAAAGGGTGAAAATTTATAAAAGTAACATCACAAAAAGCAAACCTTTTTAATTAATGCCTTGGCATTTTGTTCTTATTATAATTAGTTAAAGATAAAATAAATTTTATAATATCCGCAGGGTTCGGGGTAATGAGATTTAGAATAAATAACACTTTTCCATTGATACTAACATTTACAACCTTCATTGTTTCAGAAAACCTTGAAGGTTTTTTTATTTTTAAACAAGTTCCATGCAATTAACTATAAACTTTTCAAATATTAACAGTAGGGAAAAATGAAAAAAATTATCTTTATAAGTATAATAATTATTTGTAATTCAATTACAATATTTGCTCAAACTGATTATACGGCTAAAGAAGATTCTATAGAACAAACAAAAACTGTGAAGAAACCAAATTTAGCTTTTATTGAATTGGGAGAGAACGGTATAATACTATCCATTAATTATGAAAGATATTTTACTGATAATTTAAGTATACGAATAGGTTGAGGTATTCATGCATTTCTTAACAGCACATACATACCCATATTATTGAATTATACTTTTGAAAAATCTTGGGAATTAGGTATTGGAATAGTTACTTATGACTTTGATTATGGTTATAGAAGTGATGAAATTTTTGCTTCAAAAGAAAATGGTGTTTTAATTACATCAGTTCTTGGGTTTAAGAAGAAATTTAATTGGATGCTTTTAAAAGTTTCATTCACCCCGCTTTATAATCCTACAAACTCTAAAATTCAACTATATGGCGGTTTAAGTTTTGGAATATTATTTTAAAAAAATAAAGGAACGATAATGAAAAAAATAATTTTATTTATTGGTTTATTGTTATTTAGTCAAAACTTTTTAGCACAAGATATAACATCTCTCTATAATAAAAGTTTTGTATTAAAAGATAGTTCTTTTAATGAAGATGTTAATAAACGACCGCGATATGACATACATGCAGGTATAAGTACTATTAGTGGTCTTAGATTAGGTGGTAGATTCTTATTTAGTAAACATCTCTCTTTTGAAACATCATTTGGTGTTGGTGTTCAAGAAATTTTAATAAATTCATCAATTCAAACACATTTAACTCTTGGTTTAAATATACAATTTTGGGACAAAAAAAATATTACTATAAGCTTTATAACTGGTTTTATAAATAACGGTGACTCTATACTCAAATTTGCATATTTATCTCCAACAATCGGAGTAATGATTCTAAATAAAGAAGGATCTCATTTTTTTATCAGAATTGGACCTTATTTTGAATCTATTACAAAAGGATCGTTCGCAAAGGGAGACATAGGTGTAAATATTGATTTGGGTTATAATTTTGTTTTCTAAAACATTTATTAACAATTATTTATGGGGTTCATAATGAAAATTTTAAAATTAACAATGTTTTTACTTTTAATGGTCTTATTTAGTAAAAATGTATTTGGTCATAAAGAGTGGGTACATCAACATATAGCTAGAGAGGCGTATTATTTTCTTGAGAATCAACTTGGTTTTGAATTAACTGAATTTAAATCTCATATTGGTCTTTCTTATTATGGTTATGGCGTACCTGATTATGATCCTTGGAATACGGGTCTTGTAGTAGTTGGGGCGTGGGCTGAAGACGAAAATGATATAATTTGGAATTATGGTGGATGGTTTGATGGGTGGACACCGTCTAGTACTCATTTTTGGCATGGCGATCTTGGTGATGATACAAAAACGCCTATACCAGCATCACCGGATGCATACAACGCTTATTATAAAGCAAAAATATATTTGTTTGGAGGACATTCTATATTCTTTGCAAAAAAAGCCTTTGATCCTTTCTTAGGTGGTGATATTCTAGGAAGATTTATTTCTTATAATTCACTTATAGAATTTTTTAATACTGGTCATTGCTATTTAGAGGGTTATATGGATATATCAGGTACTACACATTTTTTTCCACCAGAGGAATACTATATAGATTTAGACGCTGCGCAACGAAGAGCATATCAAATTTTGGGGCATGTGGTTCATTTATTGACAGATTTAGGTGTCCCTGCTCATGCACATGCTGATTTACACCCTTGTCCATTAAATGATGAGGATGCATATGAAATGTATATGGGAAATCCCGATGGTTGTGACGGCGAACCAAATGGTTACTACCCAGCACAAGACTGGACAGCTACAACAGCTGCAACACAAGGTGGTTTTTTAGATATAGATGGGATGAACGATTTTGAAACAATTAGGTACTTATTTTATACACAACAACAAATTGCAGATCATTTCCCTAGCGGAAGAAGTGGTTCAGGTTATCATCCAGGAAACAATTATTTAGTAAATGGTACTAATGATTATTTAATATCTCGATATGCTGTTCTAGGCCCATCTCCTTTTTATTCATTTGATACAAATGAGATGCATCTTATAGCTGATGAATCATTTAATTTATCAATTAGAACTACAGCAACTCTATACAAGTGGTTTGCTTCAAAAACAAATTTGATACCTAATACATATTATGTTAATTTTCAAAACAATTTTATTGGAGTAG
>PFGS01000306.1:0-3995 GCA_002783525.1 Ignavibacteriales bacterium CG12_big_fil_rev_8_21_14_0_65_30_8
TATATTATAGTTATAGCATTTCGAATTTTATCAGCAGCAGCCCAATAACCAACTACAGTATTTGAAGCAAATAAACCTAAGATAAATGTATTGGTATTTGTATAAAAACTAATTCCAATATTGGTGATAAAATAATCCCAGCTGTAATTTAGATATACTTTTACTTCATTCAGATTTGGTATAATAAATTTAATATTAAACTTCCATTGGATAAAAACCATTGCAAACAATCCAATAATTAAGGTTGTAACTCCATTAATTCCAACTAATAAAAGATAATCAGATGGCTCAGTAATAAAAACAAAGATTGCAATTACAGATAAGGCTCTAAAAATAATTGTTATTGATGCAATATACCCCATTTTTTCTATCCCCTGAAAAAACCAATTTGGGAAAAATGTAGTACCAACTACAAATAAAAAAGACAGATAATACAATTGATAATCATTTCTAAAAAAATCAATTGAAAAAATTATTATTGATAATAAGATTACAGAAAGAATGATTAAAAATATTTTTATTGAAATAACTGAAGAATAGTTTTTATCAAGTTTTAATTTTTCATTTCTATTTAAAGAAACAAGTTGAGTCGCCGACCACGAAAATCCATAATCTGTTAAAAGACCAAAATAAGCAACAAAAGCAGCAGCAAAATTTATAAGTCCAAATTTTTCAACACCAATTACTCTAACTATATATGGAAATGTAATAAAAGAAAAGACAAAGTTAAAAAAATTTAAAATTGATAGAGATGAAAAATTCTTGATTTGTGTTTTATACCTTAAATAAAGATTTTTCATTAATTAATTTATTACTTTTTTGCTAACCAAATTTCAGGATTTTGATTATTTCTTGATTTCCAAATTTCAAAATGTAATATATATCCTTCTAAACTTTCCCCCACTTTACCTATACCTGAGTTAAATTTTAATTTATCACCTTCGCTTACAAATATTTCTTCAAGGTGACTGTATACCGTTCTATAATCCCCTTTATGGGAGACTATTACGACACTTCCATAACCGGGGATCCAATCAATTGCTGAGACAACACCTTCGGCAACTGCTTTTACTTCGAGTGAAGATTGAACTTTTATATCAATGCCGTGATTAACAGTAACTGTTTTTAGCTTTGCATTTCTATTTTGTCCGAATTTTTTAAATACCGTTCCCCGACTAATTGGCCAATTCATTTTCCCTTTTTGTGCAGCAAAGGAAGAAAAATCAGTTGTTGTTAAATCTACATCATAATTTGGTTCAGGTATTGCAGTGGCTGTAGTTTTGTTATTCTTTAATCTAGCTAATCGTTCTTCTTCTTTTTTCTTTTCAGCTTCAATTAAATTTGAAATAAGGTCTGATATTTTATCTTTTGTATTATTTTTAGCGTTAATTTCTTTTTTTAATTCATTTTTATCTTTTCTAATAGCATTTAGTAATCTTTTGCTTTCTGATATTTTAGCTAATAAATCTTTTTCTTCTTTTTGCTTTTCTCTAACAAGCAATTGTTTTTCATTCTTCTCATTTTCCAATTTTACATTTAATTTTTGCAAATCTTTTTTTGAAGTCTTTAGCTTTGAAAGATCTTGTTCTCGCCTTTTACTAAATTCTTTTAGATATTTATATCTTAAAAAAAGTCTTTGCATAGAAGATAGATCAAAAAATATACTCCACTCACTTTGCTCACCATATTTATTAATAGAGATTAAATATTTTACATAGTTTTTCCTTAGTTGTTTAATCTCTTCTTCTAAATCAGATATTTTTCGTTTTGTAAGACTTATTTGATATGCTTTATCCTGCTCTTGTTTTTTTAAATTTGTTATAAGTTTATTTAAAAGAAATTTTTGTCTGTTAAAATTTTGAAATGAAGAGTATGATTTTTTTTCTTTGGAGGATTTTTGTTTGTATTGGGTCTCAAGTAACCTAATTTCTTTTTTTATTTCAGAGAGTTCTTCTTTCTTTTGTTTTATTTTTTGCTGTTGAGCAAAACCTAAAAAACAAAAAGAGAATAAAAACAATAACAGAAATTTATATTTACTACTTTTTACCATCTAAGAATTTTTGCATCATCAGGAATATTGAAATTTATAGAAATATCATTTGAATTTGTTGTAACCTTTTTATAGTGGATCTTCACTTCTTGGTTTTCCTTTTTGTTTTGAACACTAATATCAAAAGGTACTGCAACATTTTGAATCATTTTAAATTCCGAATATTGTCCAGTTAAAATTAAATCACCATTTGCGTTAGAAAGTTTATAATCTGTTATTCCTAATTGCTTCATATTAATAGTATAATTTGTTGTAAGATCCTTCAATGCATCATGATAAGTTAAATTGTATACATCATCAACAACTGAATATGAATTTGGTTCTTTATATAAGTGTGATGTTAAATTTACTGCGCCAATAAAAGCATCCATTAAATCTGAAAAAGGTAAATTAATTCTAAAAATATCTCTTAAAACATGTTCACTGGTTGCACCAACAAAAAGAGTGTTATGAAGAACATCATAAAATTTAAAATCTTCTTTTGTAACCAAACTTTGTGCTAATTCAATACCAAACGGACCCATTATTAGTAATGAAATTGAATCAGGTTTAATTAATGTTACTTTGAATGTTGTACTTGTATTCAATTGATTTGAAATTACTGTTAGTGTACCGATACCTTCAAAGCTATTTATTTTTCTTCTGTTTGCTTCCAAACTTTTAATTAATCTTTCAGAAGAAAGTGAAGATTTTTCTTTAATTACTTGTGTTGGTGCACAACCTGAAGTTATAATGATAGACAATAATATAATTACAGAAAAGAATATTCTTATTTTTTTCAAATTTTACCTTCTTTAATTTTCTTTTTTATTGATTCATTTTCGGGATCTAAAATTAATGCTTTTTTCCAAAGTTTAATTGATTCTTTCTTATTATTTAATTTATATTCAATATCACCTAAGTGATCCAGCATAGTTGCACTTTCTCCACCTACCTTAATAGCTTCTTCTAAATATTTTTTTGCCATATCAAAATTATTCAATTTAAAATAAACCCAGCCAATAGTATCTAAATATGACGAATTTAAGGAATCTTCTGCAATAGCTATTTTTACCATTTTTAAAGCTCTTTCTAATTCTATTCCTCTTTCTGAAAGAGAATATGCATAATTATTATTAACAAGAGCATTCATAGAATCAATCTTCAAAGCACTTTCATAAACACTATCACTAAGTGCCATTTTATTTTGTTCATTGTAAATAAGTCCTAATGTACCCAGCAAATTTACATCATCAGGTACAATAAGAAGTGCTTTTTTAAGATAGAATACTGCATCATCGTTTTTGCCAATCTGTCTTAAAGTAAATGCGTAACCGGAAAGTGCATTAATATCTCTGGAATTTAATTCTACCGCTTTTTCCAGGTATGGAATTGCCTCTTGGTTTTTATTGCTTTGTGCATATGATAACCCAATAATCAAATTAACGGCAAAATTCTGTGGGAATTGTTTTACAGCCTGATCCATAAACTTAATAGCTTCATCGTATTTTCCGTTATCAAAATATAATCCACCTAATCTTATCCAACCATCCGGATTCCATTTTGCAAGTTCAATTACTTTTTTAAATTCAATTGCTGCAAGTGAGTCCCTGTACATAGATACATCAATTGCTCCTTTGTATAATTTAACTTGCCAATCTAATGTGTCTTTATCAATTATTGAAAAAAGTGAATAAGCAAATGGAAGAAGTGTACTGTCTTTTAATGCTTCATTAAAATATGTACCTGCTGTATTAATTTTATTTTCTAAAGAAATATTTGGACTCGCTAAAATAAATTCAAATTCTTTTGATGCTTTTTTCCAATCGTCTTGTTCAAGATAAACCTGTGCTTTAATTTGATGGGCTTCAATATCATCAGGAATTAGTTCTAAAACAGAGTTAATTGTTTTTATTGCATCATCATATTTTTTTTGTCTTAAAAATAATTGCACCATTAATTTTTG